>JAGQPV010000189.1 GCA_020426545.1 Planctomycetaceae bacterium | reverse complement strand
CAACTGCGACCGCAACCGCATTCGTTCCCGCTTCCGTGGGAGCACTTCCTGACAGCTGCGCCCCGTGGCGGATTGTCCGTCTGTCCGGCAGCGACTGGCAGGGACTGAAGACCACCGCCACCGCTGTGGCCGAAGCGCCGCAGGCTGCGTGGGATGCCGCAGCCGCGGGCTGGTTTGCGGAAGGTGATGCGTGCCGCCTGGCAATTGTGGCGGCGGACGCGGACAGTTTCGGCAAACTGGCCAGACTCGCCAGTGGACAGCTGGAGAATGAAGCCGCCCGTACGCTGCTGGCCGACAAGGGCATTTTCGTGGCCCGCCGCACGGTTCCGGCGCCGCGAATTGCCTTCCTGTTCCCCGGACAGGGCTCGCAGTACACGGGAATGCTGCAGTCGCTGGTGGAATCATTCGCACCAGCCCGGGCCGCCATGAATGAAGTGGATGCGGTGCTGTCCCGCCTGGGTCTGCCTTCCTTTGAAACGGTGGCCTGGCAGGAAGGCGACCAGCTGGGAGCCGATGTCTGGCGGACACAGCTCTCGCTGCTGGCAGCCGATACGATCGTGTTCGCGGCGATCAGCGCCCTGGGGGTTCGCCCGCAGCGGGTGGGCGGTCACAGCTTCGGCGAACTGGCTGCCATGGTTGCCGCCGGTTCCTGGACTTTTGAAGAGGCCGTGCGGGCCACCAGCGCCCGCTGTCAGGCGATAGATGCCTGTACCCGCGCCAATGGAATCATGCTGTCGACCTCTGCCCCGGCCGATGTGGTCGAGCGGGTGCTGCAGACAGCGGGTGGCGAAGCCTACATTTCCCACCGCAACGCTCCCGAACAGACGGTCGTGGGTGGTGAAGATGCACCGGTGCGGGCCGTGGCGGCCCGGCTGGAACAGGACGGGTACAAGACTCTGCTGCTCGATGTGCCCGCAGCGTTCCATACTCCGCTGATGGAAGAAGTGCGGGGCCCGTTCGGCAGGGCGCTGGCCTCGATTCAGATTGATCCGCCGCTGATTCCGCTGATCAGCAGTGTGACCAATCGGTTTGCGGCCGATCCGGACGATATTCGGGACAATCTGGTCGTGCAGATGACCCAGCCGGTGAACTACACCGATCTGCTGGCCCGCCTGGTGACTGACCGGGTGGATGTTATTGTGGAAACTGGTCCGAAGCATGTGCTCACCGGGCTGCATCGCAAGACGCTGGGTGGCAGTTCCATCCTGACGGTCGGTTGTGATCATCCCAAACGGGAAGCGATCCAGCAGCTGCTTTCCGCCCGGGCCTGTGTGGAAGTGGCCGGCGGCCTCGATCCGGCGGTCGAGATCGGAAAACTCCGCATCGAGACAGCGGGCCCGGCCGTCTCTGAAACGGCCGCGATCGCAGGCGAATCTGTCGGTCACTCAGCCGGCGGCGCCGCCTCGGACCAGCATCCGGAATCCGGTCTGCTGCCGGGCTTCGAGCATCTGAATGTGGTTCGGCTGGCCGGCAGCTCTCTGGAGATGGGCCGGCAGCACGGAAAAGCCCTGCAGGGGCCGATCAGGCAGGTCCTTCGCCGGCACGCTGACCTGGCGGGCAGCCGGTGGGACAGAATCCCCGGCCTGGAGGAGGCCAGCGCGCATCCGGAACGATTCTTCGGACCGGCCGAGCTGGAAGAACTGCGGGGGATTGCTGCCGGGGCCGATGTGACCCCCGGGGCCGTGATCGCCCACAACCTGAGGCTGTTTCTGGATGCTGGCTCCGGTGGTCTGCATCTGGCGTTTACCGCGAAATCCAGCCGTGCGGAAACGCTGCTGCATGCGGTCAACGAGGATCTGCAGCGGGGACTGAGTGTACGTGACTGCCTGGCCCGCACGATTCAGGTGCGCCATCCGGAACACGGTCTGGCTCACCTGGCCTTCTGTGTGGCCGGACAGGTCGGCACGCTGAATGGAATCAATTCGGCCGGACTGGCAGCCAGCACCTCGGCGCTGCTCGATGCTCCGCGGCTGAGCGGAAATGTTTCCGGGCCGCTGCTGACCGTGCTGATCCGCAACATTCTCGAACAGGCTGACAGCATTGAAGCGGCGATTGAGCTGATTCGCCAGGGGCCGGGTTCGACACCGTTCAGTCTGTGCCTGAGCCATCACACTTCCGACCGGCTGTGCTATGTGGAGTTCGACGGAACGCAGGTGATGCTGGACGATACGGCTCCGGCGATCGCCGCGGCTAACCACCGGCTGATGAAAACGGCCGCCAGCCAGGCCGCCGACCAGCCCGTTCCGGCTCACTCGGAGCGGCGTCTGAACCGGATGCAGGAACTGCTGGGCGCGGCCGATCAGTCGCCCATTACTCCCGACCGGCTGCGTGGTCTGCTGCGGGACCGGTTCGATGTAAGCCGTGGCCGTGAAGTCGATCAGCCCACGCTGAACACTCTGCGGCGGCCGGATAACCAGATGAGCCTGATTCTGGAACCGTCCCGCGGAAACCTGTGGGTGACGGGCGGTCCGCTGTCGAACGGGCATCAGAATGACTTTGCCCACCTGCGGATTGACGAGCTGCTTTCCGCGAAATCCGCGGGGAACGGCCATTCTCAGACGGGCAGCCAGCAGGCTTCGGCCGTCACTGGAACAGTGGCAACACCTCAGGGTGAAGCGGGAGCACCGTCCCCCTCGGGACCGGCCTCGCTGATCACACCAGTCGAACTGGCCCGGGCTTACCAGAACGGTGAAGCCGCCCTGGGTGATGCGGTGTGTTCGCGGCTGGTCATGCGGGTGATGGAAGCTCCACTTCCCGCCGGAGCCGGAAGCCCGGTCCTGACGGGGCGGGCTGTGATTCTGGGTGACAACCCGGTGGCTGATGCACTGGAGGCTGAACTGAAGTCTCTGGGAGTGGCCCCCGTGCGGATTCCGCTGGGTGCGAGCGGTGAAGCCACTGTGGCCGCCTTTGATGAAGCCTGGCAGGACGGGCCGGTGCAGCACCTGTTCCTGACGACTCCGTGGGATGCCGCTGCCAGCACCTCGCTCGATGCGTCCCGCTGGGCGGAACGCAGGACCAGAGGCGTGACCTGGCCGTATATGATCTGCCAGCGGTGGTATCAGCAGGTCACAGCGGCAGGGCTGCTGGATTCTGCCTGCCTGGCCGCCGTTACCCGCATGGGTGGAGATTTCGGTTTCGCCGAACCGGTGCAGGGCGTGGAAGGTGGCGGACTGTGCGGGCTGCTGAAGGGTGTGCAGCTGGAAGTCAGCATGAGCCGGGCGGAGAAGAACTTCCGCGTGCGGGTGGTCGATGTTTCTGAAGGGACCACCCCTGCTCAGGCCGCGCAGGCCGTGCTGCGGGAACTGTCCACCGGTGCCGAAGGAGAAATCGAAGCCGGCTGCGATGGAACCCGGCGGTTTGTCGCCCGGCCGGTCAGCATTCCGCTGGCTGCCGACCGACTGCCGGAAATCCCACGCGGCGGGAACTGGATCATCACGGGTGGTGCCCGTGGTGTGACGGCCGTGGTGGCTCGCGAACTGGGCAGCCGGTACGGCCTGAAGCTGCAGCTGATTGGCTCCAGCCCGCTGCCGGAGATTCAGGATTCCTGGCGGAACCTGTCGGATGATGAGCTGAAGGAACTGCGTGGCATCGTGATGAAAGAGGCTCTGGCCAATGGCGAGAAGCCGATTGATGCCTGGGGCCGGTTTGAGAAGGCTCTGGAGATTGATGCGACACTGCAGTCGTTTGCCCGGGCGGGCATTCAGGTGCGGTACCACGCCTGCGATGTCGGCAGCCGTGAGGCACTGGCCGACGTGCTGGATACGATTCGCCGGACGGACGGCCCCATCGACGGAATTGTGCACGGGGCCGGTTACGAGCGGGCCTGTCGCTTCGAGAAGAAGCAGCTGGAACTGGTTGAGCGAACGATCTCCTCGAAGGTGGATGGTGCAGCCGCTCTGCTGGAACTGACGAAGAACGACCCCGTGAAGCTGTTCGCCGCATTCGGCTCGGTCAGCGGGCGGTTTGGAGGAGTGGGCCAGACGGACTACTGCGTCGCCAATGAGATGGTCGCCAAACTGATGGACTGGTATCGCTCCCAGCGACCAGACTGCCGCTGTGCGGTGTTCCACTGGCATGCGTGGGATGATGTCGGCATGGCGGTGCGGCCCGAGTCGCAGCATATCCGCAAGCTGCACAACATCAATTTCATGCCCTCGCAGGAAGGTGCCAACCACCTGATCGCCGAACTGCAGGCTGGCCTGCCGGAGAGTGAAATTGCCATCACCGAGCTGTCGTACTGTCGTGAGAAGTACGGCGACCCGGTGGCGGAGGCCAGCCTGCTGGAAGCGGCTTCCGCGGCGACCGGGAACACGGCAGTGGCAACTTCGACGGGCAACCCGGCAGGAGCCGGACTGGGGCTGACTCTGGCCGACGCTCCGGTCATTGATGCGATTACCGAGCTGGTGCCGGGTCGAAAGCTGACAGCCGAAGTGCACCTTGATCCGGTTCAGGATGTGTTCCTGGCACAGCACCGGTACAAGGGGCGTCCGCTGATGCCCGTCGTGATGACCATGGAAGTGCTGGCGGAGGCAGCTGCCCTGCTGTTCGAAGGACGGAAATCGGTTGTCGGTCTGAAGGACATTCAGATTCAGAACGGTCTGCGGTTCCATAACGATGAAATGCAGCGGCCGCGAATTCATGCCGAAGCACGGGCCGACGGGGCCGTCGATCTGCGGTTTACCTGCGACTTCCATAACCGGAGTGGCAAGCTGCTGCTGCAGGACAAACCGTACCTGAGTGCCATCGCCGAGATGTCGGACCAGCCGGTGACATTGTCCAGCCAGCTGCCGGAGCCGCCCGCACAGTGGAACGATGTGTGGTACCCGGAAGAGGACATCGTGATCTATCACGGGCCGGCATTCCGCCGTCTGCGGCAGATCACGTTCAAAGACCTCGATGCATGGGGTGAAGAGGATTCCTGGGGACGGCTGGCCGCTCCGGAGCCATCGGAAATCGGTGCGAACCGTCCCGGTTCCGGCTGGCTGACACCGGCGGCTCTGCTGGATTCCTGCTTCTTTGCCTGTGGCATCATTCTGTGGGTCAAGCGGAAGGGGGCCATCGCCATTCCTGATGGCATCGAAGCCATTCGGCTGGGACGCATGCCCCGCGTCGGCGAAAACTGCATGGTGCATGTCCGCGACCGGGAGCGGATGGAGAAGCATGCCGTGTACGACTTCACCATCTTTGGTGAAGACCGCTCGGTGATTATGCAGGTGGATGGCTACCGGAATGTGATTGTGGCCGAGGAGCCGGCAACCGCCTCATCGTGAGGCACATATCAACCTGAAACAGACAGCTGTTTCGGACAGGCGACATGGCACTCTTTTCGCAGTTTCTGCGGGAAGAGTGCCGCGGAACAGAAGAAGTACAGAAGCAGCGAAGGGTCAGCACAGGCCGTCAGGGAGAGGAAACGGCCAATTCCCCAGGGACGGGCGGACGCGACAGCGTGAGGCACCCATGATTTACCAGCCACAGTCTCCCCGGGAGACTGACAGCCTGCCTGCTGCATCCGGAACCTCCATGAACACGCCCGCCGTCGCCAGTGCGAGTTCGGGAGGTGCGGCCGGTGTGCGGCAGCAGTATTCGACATTCAGCCAGCTGCTGTCCGCGGTGGGCAGCGGGAAGCAGATGGAACTCTGCTGGCTGAGCCCGAGAGAACTTGCGGAAGGAAGCCAGTATCGGAACCCGACGCGACGGCAGTCGTGGTTTTTCGGGCGGGTGGCAGCCAAGCAGCTGATTGCCTCTTCAATGGGGTTCTCGCTGCAGGACCCCCGGCGGATCGAAATATTTACGAGAAACTCCAGCGGTCAGTCGGTTCGACCGGAGACCATTCTGGATGGACAGCAGCTGCCGGGCGTGCTGTCGCTGTCACATACCGACCGGGCCGTGCTGGCAGCATGGAGTACGAGCCCGGGCTGCCGCCTGGGAGTTGATCTGGCGGAACCGACGCAACTGTCGGCGGGGTTTCTGTCGCTGTGGTTTACCGCGGCGGAACAGGAGCGACTGAGAGCCGGCGGGAATGACGAAATCGTTCGCTGCTGGGCGTTGAAGGAAGCGGTTTACAAGGCACTCAACAGCGGGGAATCCTTTGCTCCCCGCTCCGTCGAAGTGCAGTGGGACACACATGGTGTGGATCGTGTGGTCTATCGGGGGGTGGAACTGCGGACGCACGCTCATCTGCAGATTTTCCGCCTCGATGGACAGACAGCCGTTGTGGCCTCGCTGAACGAAACGGAATCCGCAGGTGTGGAGTTCACAGTTTCCGGTAACGGAGCGGAGCTGAACTGAGCTGCTGAAAAGGGAACGGACGGCCATTCCGGCGAACGATGAAACAGACTCCCCGCTGGTGACCGGCAGGCACGGGAACCACGGCATGGAAACGCTGGACTTTGCCGGTTACAGGGCCGGATGGCAGAAGATTTCGGTTATCAGGCCCCTCACGCCGATTCTGTACAGGTGAGGCGAGAACCAGACCTGTCCGGCGGAAGCTGCCGGTCACAGTCCTGGAATGAAACGAAGGCACGGCGGCGATTACTTTGCAGGGACGGGATTGAGAATTTCTGCCTCGCGGACAGCAATGGTCGAACGACCAGAGACTGCCTCGCCGCGGGCAATAATGAATGACATCCCCGACAGGATTCCACCATGTTTCTCAGCGACAGCCATCTGCCGCAGCTGCTGACCGCGGAGGATTATACTTCGCAGGAGCAGTTCCAGCGGGAACTCGACCGGTTGTTTCTGCCTTCATGGCAGCTGGTGGGAACCATGTCGGACCTGAAGCAGGAAGGTGATTTTTTCACCTTCGAACTGCTGGGGCATCCACTGATCATCTGGCGGACGGAAGGCAGGCCACGGGCGTATCTGAATGTCTGCCCGCATCGGTTTTCCCGCATGAAGAGTGAGACCTGCGGCAATACGGGCGAGCGGCTCCGCTGTCAGTACCACGGGTGGGAGTTCGACTGCGACGGACAGACACGGAAGATTCCCGACGCTCAGAGTTTCCGCCCGCTGACAAAAGGCGCCATGCGGCTGACGGAATTTCCAGTGGAAACCGCCGGCCAGCTGATCTTCGTCCGGCTGACGGACGCTCCGGGGCCGAGCCTGTCTGAGTTCCTGGGACCATTCGACGAGATTGCCCGCAGCTGTTTCGATGAAAACCGCGTCTGTTACGACCGGATCGACATGGAAGTGGAGGCGAACTGGAAAGTCAAAGTTGAAAACGGAATGGAGAGCTATCACGTCGATCAGATCCATTCCGGAACCTTCGGGCGCATGCCCGACAGCTCCAGCTGCACACACGAGCTGCAGGAGAACCGCAGCACGTTCGCTACGGTGGAAGAGACGGAAGACCGGGTAACCCAGGCTCTCGACCGGTTTATTCACGGTCTGGCCGGCCAGGAGCCGGACTGGGAATACAAGCATTACATGTTCTACCCGAATTTCATGTTCATCAAAATGCGGCTGTTTACCTGGGCGGAAACGGTCCTGCCGATCGCTCCGAACCGGACCCGGCTGTACACGATTCTGTTCTGCCATGGGGGACGGCCCGGCAGTCTTCGCGGTCGGATCGCCCGCCGGATGATGTCGTCCTGGGGCCGCCGGTTCATCCGGATTGTGGCACAGGAAGATGCGGAGATTATTCCGGAAGTCCAGCGGGGCCTGGCAGCGGCCCGTCGGCCATCAACCGGTGTTGTTTCGGTTCGTGAAGAGCGCTGCTTCCATTTTCAGGAATACATTCGCCGAAATACGTCTGCTGAAACTGAACAGCGGCAGACGCCGAACGGCACAACTGACGGGGAGACCTCCCTTGTTCATTCATGATTCGCATCTGCCTCAGGTGCTCGGTCCCGAGGCATATACCACCGACGAATTCCTTGAACGGGAAATGGAGCACCTGTTTCGACCGGGCTGGCACTTCATCGGCACGCTCGATGATCTGCCCGACGAAGGCTCCTTCTTCACGTTCGAGCTGTTCGGGAAGCCGCTGATTGTGTGGCGGACGAAGGATGGCCCGCAGACGTTTCTCAACGTGTGCCCCCATCGGTTTTCGATGCTGACGCACGAGAAGCAGGGCTGCCGCCCGGACCGGCTGGTGTGCCAGTACCACGGATGGGAGTTCGACTGCGAGGGAACCACCCGCAAGATTCCGGATGCGAAAAGCTTCCGGCCGATGAAGCGGGGCGAGCTGGGGCTGTCACAGTTCCGGACGGAAACCTGCGGGAAGCTGGTATTCGTCAGTCTGGCGGAAGAAGGCCCGAATCTGGGAGAGTTTCTGGGTAAAGGCTACGAAGTCGGCGAGAACCTGTTTGGCGAACACCGCCGGCAGATTCTGTCGCTGGACTACGAGGTGGACTCGAACTGGAAAATCAAAATCGAAAACTCGCTGGAGAGTTATCACGTCGATTTTGTGCATCCGGCGACGTTCAAGCAGACTCCGGAAGAATCCATCTGCGAGCATGTGCTTGAGCCACGGTGGACTTCGTTCGCCACCACGCAGGAAGCCACCTCAAAGATCGAGCGGGGGCTGGATCGTTTCATTCACCATGTCGCCCGGCACGAGCGGGACGGCAAGTATGAACATTACCACTTCTACCCCAGCATGATGTACGGCAAGATGGCTCTGTTCAGCTTTGCGGAAACGGTGTTTCCCATTGCTCCCGGCCGGACACGGATTCTGGCGAAATTCTTCGCCATGCCGGGTGCGCCGGAGCGGTGGCAGTCGCGGCTGCTGTTTCGCGGGCTGCGCAACTATGGCCGCAAGTTCTGGCCGATCGTTGCCGCCGAAGACACCAGTGTCATGCCCGATATTCAGAAGGGAATGGAATCGGGACAGCTGCCTTCCCGCGGGCTGATTTCCGTCCGCGAAGAGCGACTGTTCCACTTCCAGGAGTTCATTCACGCTGCCACGGGCGGCACACCGGCCAGGCGGGCTGCGGCAGCCGAAGGGGCGGCCGGCTGACAGGCTTCTGATGCCTCCTGCCTGATCGATACTCAATTGACGGATACTCAAAACTCCGCGGGAACCTGCTGCCAGGCTGGCAGCCCCGCAGAACAGATTTCACCCTCCTTGACTGTGAGTAAGAAGCAATGATCGACCTGACCGGCAAAGTGGCCCTGGTGACGGGCAGTTCCCGTGGAATTGGCCGCGCCTGTGTGCTGAAGCTGGCCGAGGCCGGTGCCGACGTGATCATCAACTATGTCACGTCGAAAGCCGCCGCCATGGAAGTGGCCGAGCAGGTCGACGCCATGGGACGCCGGGCCTATATCATCAAGGCGGATGTCAGCGAGGAGGACGATGTTCAGTCGATGGTCGAGTTCATCTCGCAGAGCATCGGCCAGCTGGACATTATCGTCAGCAATGCCGCCACTGGTGGTTTCCGGCCGCTGCTGGCGTCGAACGCCCGCCACTTCGCCCACACGATGAATACGAATGTGCTGGCACTGGTG
>JAGQPV010000188.1 GCA_020426545.1 Planctomycetaceae bacterium | reverse complement strand
CGTGGTGGCCTTCCAGGGTGGCCACCATGCCCCGCATCATTTCGATGGCGGTCTGTTCGTCGGGTTCCTCGACCTTCACCACCTGGAACCGCCGGGCAAGGGCCGCATCTTTTTCGAAGTACTTTTTGTACTCGTCCCAGGTCGTGGCGGCGATGGTCCGCAGTTCGCCACGGGCCAGCGCGGGCTTCAGCAGGTTGGCGGCATCACCCTGACCAGCCTGACCGCCCGCACCAATCATCGTGTGGGCTTCATCGATGAACAGAATGATGGGCTGCGGCGATTTGTTGACTTCTTCAATGACCGATTTCAGCCGGTTCTCGAACTCGCCCTTCATGCCGGCCCCGGCCTGCAGCAGTGCCAGGTCCAGCGTGCGAACCGCCACATTCTGCAGCGGCGGAGGCACATCGCCCGCAGCCACCCGCAGAGCAAACCCTTCCACCACGGCCGTTTTGCCCACACCGGCCTCACCCGTGAGAATGGGGTTGTTCTGCCGGCGACGGGTCAGAATATCGACAATCTGCCGGATCTCGCTGCTGCGGCCCAGCACGGGATCAATCTTCCCGGCTTTGGCCCGGGCCGTCAGGTCGATAGTGTACTGATTGAGCGAAGGCGTCTGGGGATTTCCGGCCACACCTTCACTGGCCTGACCGGCACCTCCCGCCGGGGCGGAACCGCCAGCTGTCTGGATCGGGGCGGAGGCGGTCTCAGCAGCCTCGCACGTATCACCGCACAGGCCGGCAAAATCGGCCTTCAGCGTATCGACGGGAATCTTGCGGAACTCTTCCGAAGCGGCCGTCGCCTGCCGGGCCAGCGGTTCATCGGAGAGAATCGCGCACAGCAGATGGCCCGAGCGGACCTTGCCCGCACCGAATTCGATGGAGCCGATCAGCCAGCCGGTACGGACCAGCGCCACAATATCGGGCGAAAGGGCCGGCGGCCGCGAGTTGCCGGTCTTGAACCGGTCGAGCACGCGGGTCAGGTCGGCCGTCAGCCGCGAGGTATTCACACCGTAATAATGAAAGATGGCCGACAGATCGCTGTTGGGGACTTCGATCAGCTTCAGCAGCCAGTGTTCGACCTCGACGTTGTAATTCGTGCGGGAGAGGCACAGGCCGGCAGCCGCTTCCAGTGTCCGCCGACAGGTGTCATCCAGACGGCTGACCAGCGACTTCAGATTGACCATACTCATGACCGGCAGTCCTCTCAGACAGTACCCGTGCTGCAGATTCCACGAATGGTGGAAAGCAGCTGTACCGACAATTTCGATTGATAAATGACGCGAACAGCAGGAAAGCGGAAACGAGAATCGGCAGGAGCCTGCCCGCAGGGGACGTTCCGCGATGGAGAACTTATGAAAGACAGGAGAAATTTCCGTGCCGGGCCCGCCTGCTGAGAGCAGCAGCCCCGCGGACCGCCAGCCAGCCGACGCGGTGAGACTCAGGCAGCCCGGTTCAGCTCGATCGTCCCGACTGACAGCAGCGGGCGGTCTTCCTCGCCGATGAGCAGCATTCGCTGGCCGAGGCCGCGAATCGGCTGACCTTCCTCACCCTGCCAGACAGTCTCCCGGCCAAGCTTCAGGGCATCGCGATCAGCCCGGCAGCTGCCAGGGTAGATCGACGGTACGAAGATCTCGCCTTCCGGCCCGGGATCGGCTTCGATGGTGGCACTCCGCCACAACAGATCGCGGGGAGATTCCGGCGGACGGAATTCCAGATGAATGACCGATTCCAGCGGAATCCAGTAGTACTCGCCGGTGGCGGTCATGGCCTCCAGCACGGTGCTGGTCATGTCGTCCAGGTCGCGGAGTTCCTCGAAGGCTTCTCCGTCGCAGCTGCCGACGATTTCGGGCCGCTCCATCTCGGCTTCCGCCAGGCTCATGGCGGCCCCTTCGGGATCGTTGTCCCGCAGGCTGGCCAGGGCTTTCAGGTGCAGCCGCACATGGGCGGGCGGGGTGGAGGCGAACTCCGGCATCCGGCCCTGTTCAAAAACCTCCCGGCGGGCCAGTTCCGCGCGAATCAGCTGCCGCATCTGCTGGACGGAAGCCGCATCGGGTTTGAGCTGCAGAATCGCCGCCAGGTGCGTATCGGCCTGTTCCAGCTCCCCGGTGAATGCCAGCAGTTCCGCCAGAAACATGCGGCAGCCGGTATCCGTGGGATTCTGACGAACATCTGCCTTGGCATTGACGAGTGCTTCACCAAGCCGGCCCGCCTGAAACTCCGTACCCGCGGCCATGTGCCTGCTCCTCCATGAAGCATCGTATGTGGGACCTGAGACAGGGCTCCGCAAATTCAGGCCGGCACCACCGCCATTCCTCCAGCGGGGAGATTATCGTCTGAAGAGAGCCCTTCTTCACTGACGGGCCTCATACTGCAATCGACGCAAACAGTCAATATCTCCTGGAGTTCCGTCAATTTCCCGAGCCCGCGCAGCCGCCTGCGGAGAGCTTTGCGAACTCGACCGCGGCGAACGCGCCTCACAGCACAGCGGACCTGCCCAGCAGACCACAGTCCCCTGACGCGGTCCCGAAGCGGTTTTACCCGCCGAGAAACCGCTGGAGCACGTTCGCGGTGATCGTGGAAACGTGCTGGTCAATCGGCAGGGCCAGCGTCCAGCACAGCGAACCGGCCGAGAACACGGCCCCGCCCGATTCCGTTTCATACAGGACCAGGTCGGCCCCGGCCTCTGCACTGTTGGTGCCACGGGCCAGATGGCTCAACCCGGCTGGCGACTCGGCCACAATCTGATCCAGCTCATGGCCGGAAGCCCCGCCCGGGCACCGCTCGTGCAGGCTGGCATGCCCGAACAGGTCGCCATTTTGCAGGCTGGTCCCGGCGAACACCCAGTGATCGGCCTGTTTCACCTGGTAGGGTGCGGCCGACTGAAACCCGGCATGCGAATAGGCCACGCCCAGCAGGTGTGCTTCCGATTCGCCCCGCTGGGTCGACAGGCATTCCTGCCGGCAGCGGACGACATCCCGGCTGTCGAACTCCACCTCGCACAGGAAACCACAGCCACCAGGATAAATCAGCCGGCCGCCCCGTTCCCGCACCCAGGTTTTCAGCCGGTGGTACATCTGCCCGGTGCAGTATTCCGGGTGATTATCCAGCATGAGGACTTTGTAATCTTCGAGGGCAAAGTCGCCGAATTCGAGAGCGGTTTCCGGCCACAGATCAAACGGAATGCCTTCCCGCTCCAGCCAGCCCACCTGCCGCCACAGTCCCGGGGCAAAGCAGGAAGCCGTGCGACCGGGAATCGTATCGGTAATCTTCGCCTGCTGCGGAATATGAGCTGCTGGCTCGGGCCGCTCGAATGACAAAGGCCGGCCGGTTTCGTCTTCCGCAAACGGCCACAGGTCGGGGTCGGTATAGCGGCCCACATCCTGCCGGGAACAGACCACGGGCCGGTCGGGCAGCCCTGCCTGATGAAAATAGTTGCTGCGTCCGCCCCAGCTGTTGTACGCATTCCAGGACAATGTGGAGGCCAGCACGGCCAGCTTCTCCTGCGGCTTCCGGGGAGTGACAAGCCACGGAATGCTGAGGAATTCTCCCGACATCGTGCTGAGATGCAGACCATACAGCCCGGACTGCTCCGGAGCGGTAATACCATGCCGCTGGTATTCCAGGTTGTAGCCCGTGCGGTTCCACTGGCAGCCCGTCTGTGTGAAATCGCCCGTGGGCAGCAGCTGCCGCATGGCCTGCGGGCCATGTTCGTCGCACCAGCCGTAGCTGCGAATGAATTTCTTCTCCCAGCCATAATGGTACAGATCGAGCCGGAACCCCTCCGGCGAATTGATGCAGTACTCGGAAGTCCCGCCCGCAGGCACCGTCTTGGGCCACATATAGCCGGCCAGGCGGCTGGACAGCAGGCGGAACTGAACCGGCTGATACTGCGGAGACACATCGAGTTCGTAATGACGGGCACCAAAACCGGGAGCATTGACCGTCATCTTCCAGCGGCCGGAAATCTCGGCATGAATCGAGCCGCTGGCCCGCGAGACGGTCGCCAGCGATTCGTCGCCGCGGGTCAGCTCGACCTGCGCCCCGCTGATCGCCACGAAGTGTTCGTCACTGAGGTAGCCCAGCAGCATGATCTTCAGCTTTCCGATGGTTCCGAAATGAGTCGCCCGGTCCGGTCCGACCGGGTTCCTCAGGACAGTCAGACCAGGAGTCAGCCTGATGGAGGAGCGCGGGAATTCGGCAGATCATGCCTGCCCGGCCGCCCGGGTGCAACAACAGCGGGCCTGCGCCCTGTTCTGCGGGCATACTCCTCGAATTCATCGGAAACGCACCGGCCTCCGCCCGCCTGCTTGCGTGGAGTCGGCGGCAGGGGCATGATACGTGCTGCAAGTCAATCAGCTTCCGTCAGCACAGGTGCGGACAGTGCTCAGGAACGTCGCTCAGGAACGTCATCGGGAAAGCAGTACTATGAACCGACGCGATTTTCTCTCCACGGGACTGGCAGCCGGAGCAGCGCTGTCCGCGGGATCGCTGGATGCCCGGGCGGAAGACACCGCAGCGAAAACGGGCAAGGGCCGGTTTCAGCTCAAATACGCTCCGCACTTTGGCATGTTCCGTCATCTGGCTGGAGATGACCTGGTCGATCAGGTGAAATTCATGGCCGACCAGGGCTTTACCGCTCTGGAAGACAACGGCATGCGTCGCCGGCCGGTGGAACTCCAGGAACAGATCGCCCGGGAAATGACCCGCCTCGGCATGACGATGGGCGTGTTTGTGGCCACCGCCGACTTCGGCAACCCGACCTTCGCTTCGGGCAAGGCCGACTTCGCCGATAAGGTGCTGGAGGACATTCGCGATTCGGTCGAAGTCGCCAAACGGGTGAATGCGAAGTGGGTCACCGTGGTGCCGGGCAAGTTCGATCACCGGCTGCCCATGGGCTACCAGACGGCCAACGTGGTCGATCTGCTCCGCCGCTGCGCGGAAATCTGTGAAGCGGCCAGCCTGGTGATGGTGCTGGAACCGCTGAATCACTGGGCCAACCACCCCGAGCTGTTTCTGCACCAGATTCCGCAGGCGTTTCAGATCTGCCGGGCCGTCGACAGCCCCTCCTGCAAGATTCTGTTCGATATTTACCACCAGCAAATCACCGAAGGGAACCTGATTCCCAACATCGACCAGGCCTGGAACGAGGTGGCTTACTTCCAGATTGGCGACAATCCGGGCCGCAAGGAACCCGGCACCGGCGAAATTCATTACCGGAACATTTTCCGGCACATCCACGAGAAGGGCTTCAAGGGCGTGCTGGGGATGGAGCACGGCAACTCGAAGCCCGGTGCCGATGGCGAACAGGCCGTGATCGATGCCTACGTCGCTCACGATCAGTTCTGACGGCTTCACCCGGCCGCGGCCACCGGGCGAAATCCGCCCGCACAGCCCGCACAGCCCGTACTGAGCCCGGGCCGGAAGAGGTCCAGGTTCAGGCCCGTCCTGTCATATGACTACATTACTCTCTGGCCCGCCGGGCCATTGCTGAAAGAGTTCCGCTTCCATGCTGGTGCACAATGTGTTTTTCCGTCTGAAGGACAGTTCCTCCGAGACCCGCAGCCGGCTGCTGGATTCCTGCCGTGAGTACCTGACCGATCACCCCGGCACGGCCTTCTTTGCCGTGGGCACCGTGGTCGATGATCTGGCCCGGCCCGTGAACGATCGGGATTTCGATGTGGCTCTGACGGTCGTGTTTGAGGACCGGGCGGCGCACGACACCTACCAGGTGTCGGAACGGCACCAGGCATTCATTAAGGCCAACAGCGAAACCTGGGCCCAGGTCCGCGTGTTCGACAGCCAGGACTGAGCAGCGGGTGAACGGTCCGGCCGGTGTGCTCGATGCCGGCCACCTGCTGACCGGCACGGAACCCTGCGGACCATGTGGCAGAGGGCTGCCCCCGCGGAGCGGTCAGTCCGTGGACTTCCCACCTTCCGGTGAGATCTCGGTGGCAGAGACCCGGCCGACTTCTTCCGGGGGAAGATCGAGCTTGTCGATGCGGCTCTGATGGCGGCCGCCTTCAAACTCTTCCTTCAGCCAGACCCGCACAATCTCGAGGGCTGTCTCCAGAGTCATCATCCGCGCGCCGAGCGACAGCGCATTGGCGTTGTTGTGCTGGCGGCTCAGCAGGGCCGATTCCACATTCCAGCACAGCCCGCACCGCACGCCGCGGATGCGATTGGCCGCCATGGCCTCGCCGTTTCCGGAACCGCCCAGCACAATGGCCCGGTCGCACTCTCCATTCGCCACCGCCAGGGCGGCCGGGAAAATGAAGTCCGGGTAATCGACCGAATCTGCTGAATCCGTGCCGAAATCGACAACAGAATGCCCGGATGCCGTCAGCAGGGCCACAATCTGCTGGCGGTAGGAATATCCGGCATGGTCAGAGGCGACAGCAATCTTCATCGGCGGGGTCTTTCTCCCGGTCAGTCGGTGGTCCAGAAACGGCAGGTGTACGATACGGGATTCCGGGCGGTGAATCACCCCTGTCGTGCGTCCCGCAGTGCGGCTGGTCTGCCGTCACTTGCCATTATGCCGCAGACAACCGCAGTTTGCAGGCAGCAGACAGGCCAGAATTCCGCAATCCGGCCAGACTGCGGCAGGCAGCCCGGTTGACGGCGGCCGGGTCAAAGTGTCTGCTGAACACATTCACGGGCAGCCATCTCCCCGCTCCCGCAGGCGAAGCTGTCCCTTCCACTCAACTGCCAGCCCTCGGCAAGGAGCCCCGGCATGCCTGCACCGTCCCGGCCTGGCAGCCGCCTGACAGCCGCCCTCTGTCGCCCGTTCCCCTGTGCGAACTGTTCTCTGCCGGCCCCCGGCCGTGGAAAACCAGCAGCGCGATTGCTGTTGCTGCTGCTGCTCTCCTGGTTCCTGCCGGGGTACTGTTCGCCAGCGGCCACAGCCGCCGAAGCCAGATACATGGGCCGGCTGCGGGATGGCAAGCTGATTTCCGCCGACGAAATCACCGGCTGGCACGAAGCGAAGTCCACTCCCGCGCTGGCCGGCCAGCCGCTCACCGGAGCAGGGGCGACCGTGCGGTGGGTCGTCGATACGGCGACTCCAGTCTCGGAACCGTCCGCCGCATTTGTCGAATTCGCTGGCGGTGATCGGTTGCCCGGGAAAGTCGCCAGCTGGGAGACGCCACAGCCCCTGCCTGGCATGCGGGGCACCACGCACCTGCTGGTCGAAACTGCGGTTCCGCTGGATACTCCGGGCCGGGTCGAGGCGACGTTTGTCAGAGTGAACCTGAACTGGGCACGACGAATCGTCTGGAGCCGAATTCCCGGCAACAGCTACCGGCCGGCGACACTGTTCTTCCGGGATGGCCGGCAGATCGACTTCCGCTCGCTGAGATGGATGCCCGAAGGAATTCAGATTCTGACCACCAGCGGCGTGGAGACCGTGCTGCGGGAAGATCTCGCCGAACTGCACCTGCCCGCGAGGGATCCCTGGGACGCCTGGTTCGAACAGCTGGGCGTGCTGGCCTCCGGCCCGAAGTCGGAACTGATGCAGATCGAAACAGCAGATGGCCTGGTGGCCTGCTGTTCGCAGGAACGGGCGGAACCTTTCGCCCGCGGGAAAGCGGCCGATCCGGAGAACTGGTACCAGCAGATTCAGCCCGCCTGGAGCCTCGACCCGCTGTGGATCCGGCATCGTTCCATTCGTGCCTGGCGTTTCTTCGCCGTGCATGAAATGCCGCTGACAGTCATTGAACCGTCCGATATCGAGCGGCGGGCCGCGTTCTCAGCCGGCTGGAAATGGCAGCGGGATCGCAATGTGTACGGGAAAGCCGCCAGTACCGCGGAAAGCCCGGTCGGCTGGTGCCTGGGCGTGCATGCGTGGTGCCGCCTGACGTTCCCACTGCACACGGCCGTGCGTTCCTGCTCGCTGCGGGCCGGGCTGGATCGGTCCGTGGGTGAAGGCGGCTGTGTTCGCCTGGAGGTGGCTCAGCAGCAGGGAGAAGCCCAGCTGCGGCGGTTATATCGCAGCCCGGTTCTGAAAGGCTCCGCCGATGTGGTGGAGACCGGATCGCTCCATCTGCAGTCCAGCAGTTCCACCCCCAGCCAGCTGATTCTGCTGGCGGATTCCGTCGATACAGGCCAGCCTCCAGGCGCGGACCCGTTCGACATCCGCGATGCCGTCAACTGGATCAGCCCGCTGCTGACTCTGGATCCCGAAGCCGTTCAGCAGGAACTGAACCAGCGACGATTTGGTCTGGTGCCCTCACTGGCCGGCTGGACTGCGGAACCCGCACCGGCCACAACCGCCCCCGCTGCTGTCTGGCAGACCTCAAGCCGCCGCGATGAAACCGTTCCCGGACAGCCCGAATACCGGCTCCTTCTGTCGCCCGCCATGCCGTTCGGCGCGTTCTCTCGCAGCATCCGGTTCGGCCGCCGGCAGCGGTGGCTGGCCGTGCATGCCGGCCGACCGGAACGAGGCAGCCCGCCGGTGACCCTGCAGATCGAAGCCGACGGCCAGGTCCTGTGCGAGTTCCCGCTGCCGGAGTTCTCGTCGAACCTGCTGCCGGCGCCGGTACTGATTCCCGTTCCCCGGCTGGCGGGAAAAACCACCCGCATCCGGGTGGTGCTGATTCCAGACCAAGCTGGAGCAGCGGTCGATTTTCGCGGGATCGCAGCCGCGAGCCAACCGCCCGGGCTGCTGCAGCTGTTTGAAGACGAAGAGCAGATTCTGGCAATCGGCCGCGATGACGAGGGCACGGTGGAACTGGCCAGGCTGCCCGAACCACACCCGCCGGCCGACAGCCCGATGTGGAAAGAAGACACCAGAGCCGTCTTCAGTGGCTCCGCGAGCCTGGTCGTTCATCCCCCGGGCGCGTCCGCCGAAACGCTGCCCGGACTGTCGGCTGCGATTCGCGAATTCCCGCAGCCGGGGGAATACCGCTACCTCTGTTTCGCCTGGAAGAAACAGGGGGGAGGGCACATCGGTTTGGAACTGGCTTCCGACGGACAGTTCTTCCGCGAAGAGGAAGGTGGCCTGCGGCCCGACCCGGCTGCCGATTTCTCCGGCGGTTTTATTCGCCGACGACTGCTGAGACTGGAAGGGCAGGGGCTGAGAACCGGCTACCGTTATGTCGCCGGTCCCGATCTGACTTTATGGCCCACGTCGCTGCGGCTGACACCCAACACCCCGGACAAATGGCAGTTCACGGTCCGGGATCTGTTCGCCGATTGCGGCTCGATGACGCTGACCGGGCTGGGTTTTCTGTGTCCGGACGGTCAATCCGCCTCGTTCGATCACATCTGGCTGGCCCGCACGCGGGAAGATCTCAATCTGATCCGCCAGACACCCGCCGTCCCGCCGGCACTCTTCGCTCCGGAAGTCCCTCCCGATCCAGCCGCGCCCGGTCCGAATGGTGAGCCCCTGTCTGTCACCGATCCGCTGCAGTCCGGCCGGGCTGTCGGTCTGGTGGCGCCGCGGTTCAGCCTCGCGGGAACGTCGTTGAACATCCGGGTGCTGCCGGAATTCCGTGGCCGGCAGCAGGTGCTGGAAATAACCGCGACAGGCAAACCGGCACCGCTGCTGCGCAGTGCGG
>JAGQPV010000187.1 GCA_020426545.1 Planctomycetaceae bacterium | reverse complement strand
ATCTCGGCACAATGGTCCGACTGAAGTGGATCGAGTGACAACAGAACTGCCTGGGGCTGCGAACAGGGAAAGCGAGGAGAAACCCGACGCATCATACGTCATTCCGGCTGATGGCTCAATTCCCTCCGCGGGCGGCTCGAGGGAAAGGCGTGCAGCTGAGCACCAGGCATGTACCGTGGTGCTGGCCGCAGCAAGGCTGCTCCTGTTTCCACCTGATCGGAAACAGGAGCAGACCGGGTTTTCCGCGCGGCGGACAAGCGGCGGCATACACTAAAGGCCGGCCGCTGAGGGGATGATGACTCAGCGAATGGCTGGCTAATTACGCAGACTGGTGCGGGTGGGCGACTTACGAACCAGTTTCCACACGTCGGACGTCATGTTGTTGCCAATAACCATCCACAGGCCTCCGTCGTACACAAACACGCTGGCCGCGTGCCGGGGAGCCCAGGGGGTATCGGCCACTTCGTGCCAGCTGACGCCATCGGCCGAGTGCCAGACGTCTTTGCGGTTTCCGCCCTGCCGGTTGTATCCCTCCAGCACCCACATGCGGTCATCGAACACAGCCACATCGTGGTACTGCCGGGGGAACCAGGGGGCGGCTTTGGTGTGCTCGGTCCATTTCACACCATCGGCCGAACTCCACACATCGTTGTAGAAGTTGCGGGACGGCGTGGTGGGCGTATCGTAAGTACCGCCACCCAGCACCCAGATGCGGCCCTTGAAGACCACATTGCCGCCAATCATGCCGCGGGGGGTGAAGCAGGGTTCTTCGGGCGTGACCTCGGTCCAGTTGACGCCGTCGGTCGTGGTCCAGGCATCGCGATAGAATTTCTCCGGTCCGCCACCAAAGGCCGGCATGGTCTGCCCGCCGATGACCCAGATTTTATCCTGATGCACCAGCGTGTAATGCAGAGCCCGCGGGCCCCAGGGCACGTCTTTGCCCTTGTTCACATAGTTCCAGGTTTTCCCGTCCTCGGAATTCCAGACGTCATTCTGGTAGTGACCCTGGTTGACGTCGCCGCCGATGATCCACATTTTCCCGTCGTAGACTACATAGCCAGCGGTATGACGGCCTTCCCAGTCGCTGGAGCGATCGAATGAGGTATCGAGGTGTGTATTGGGTTTGACCAGCGTCCAGTCGAGGCCGTTGGACGAACTCCAGACCTCATTATTACAGATGCGGGGGAAGTGCTTTTTGTCGCTGGGGTTCCACCCGCCCAGCAGCCACATTTTCTCTTTGAAGACCAGAGCACCGGCACCATCGCGGGGGGCGAAGGGGCCTTTGAGCGTGATCTGCTGCCATTCGTACTGCGGCGTCTCCGCGGGGGCAGCAGCCCTGGCCACTGTGGAATCGGCGGCGGCCAGGGAAACCGTGACAG
Source organism: Planctomycetaceae bacterium (assembly GCA_020426545.1). Classification (GTDB taxonomy): domain Bacteria; phylum Planctomycetota; class Planctomycetia; order Planctomycetales; family Planctomycetaceae; genus JAGQPV01. The sequence continues at coordinate 8,179 of JAGQPV010000187.1, read as the reverse complement.
GACGGTCGGCCGCGGACAGAGAACTGACAGAAACGAGCATCAGCCCCGTCAGCACGAGGGCCAGACCCACCGGGCGGTGACGCAGAAACCTGGAAGCGGAAGCAACAGCAGACCGCATGACAGAGGCCTTTCGGTAAGCCTGCCCAATGCCCGAAAAATCGGGGAAGCAGGCCGGGCAGAAAAGGGAGGAAGTTTTCTGGAGGGTGACTGGCTGGCGGCTGGCGGTTCAGGCCACACCGGCCGCAGCCGCATAGTTCAGCACGCGGGAGCGAATCCGCCGGTTAAGGAACCGGAACGGAGTGCCTGTCCGGGAAAGGCCTTTCAGTTCCAGTCGATCACCACGCCGACCATTGTATCGTCGCCCTCGTCCAGCCGCCGGTAGACCTCGGGAATTTCCTCGGCTGTGAAGCGGTGGGTGATCATGGGTGTCAGATCGATCGCTGCGGATTCCAGCAGTCGCAGCGTCAGTGCGATGGACCGCTGGCGATCCCAGCGGGAACCTTCCAGCGGATATCCGTAGGAAGTCAGCAGAGTGAGTTTTTTTCCCAGATGAGGGTGCCCCACGGGATTGAATGCCGGCTGATCGGTATGCCTGGCGGCCACGACGATTCTGGCATCGGTCGCGGCCACCTGCATGCCGGTTTCGATGGCCGGCCAGACGGAAGCCGCTTCCACGACGACATCGGCCCCTTGCCCCTCGAACAGGCCGATCACCAGGTCTACGCTTTCTTCATCGCGGGGGTCAGCGGCCAGTTCCGCTCCCATGGCGGTGGCAATGGCCCTGCGAGCCGGGCTCATTTCCAGCATGGCCGTCCGTTGGCCGAAGGCCCGGGCAAATGCCAGGGCGGACAGGCCGATCACGCCGGCTCCCACGACAGCCAGATTGGCGCCCGGTTCGGGAGAGCCACGGCGTACCGCGATATGGCCCACCTCGAGGATACTGAGAAAGACGGCCTGCTCATCGGTGATGCTGTCGGGAATACGCACGGCCAGCGATGCCGGAATGGCGGCAAACTCGCTGTGCGGGGCGGGGGCGAAGACCCGATCTCCCGGTACGAAACTGCCGTTGGTTTCAGGGCCGGCCTCCAGCACTTCGCCCAGCATGCTGTACCCGTTCTCGGCGGGCAGGACAAAGGGAATCCGCTCGTGCAGGAATTTTCCCGCCTCGTCGACGGGCTTCGCCCGGTACACGCGGATTTCGGTCCCAGTGCTGACAGCCGTCTTTCTGGCGCGAAGCACCAGGCCGTCAGGCGGGCATTCCGGCTGCTGAACATCCTCAAACTGAGCCTGCCTGGGGCCGGTGATGATCAGTCGCTTCATGTGGCGGGTTCTTCTGCGCAAGCGCGGTCTGGCGGGAAGAGAGGAACCGGGCTGATGGCAAACGACAGTACAGCCCGGGGAATGGCTGGTCAATCGCCGGAGCCGGACGGGAGAGCTCCCGAAACTCTGATGGGCAAAGCCGATGAACCCGCCCGCGAACATTGCGAACCGGTCGGGAACGACGTAGCATCTGCGGCGGCACTGCGGTGGGCGGGCTGTTCCCGTGCGGGTGGTGCTCACGATGCCGGACGGCAGACGTGTTCCTGAAGATTCGCAGCACTCGATGACCGCTGGAAGTGGCTCTGGCCGCTCCACCGTCTCGAACGGGAAACAGCCAGGCAATGAAGATCGGCCTTGTCGGATATCAGGGTGGTGGTAAGAGTACCGTCTTCGAACTGCTGACGGCTGTGAAGCCGGATATTTCCAAGTCTCACACGGGGCAGGTGGGCGTGGCCACCGTGCCCGATCAGCGGTTCGACCGCCTGGTGGAGATGTTCCAGCCCAAGAAGGTGACACCCGCCCGGATCGAACTGTTCGATACACCAGGCCTGGGGCAGGATCAGCAGTCCAGCAATGCGCAGCGGCTGGGAATCATTCGCGAAGCGGCCGTACTGATTCAGGTGATTGGCGGGTTTGCGGGGAAGGATCCGCTCGAGGAGCTTTCCGCCTTCGAAGACGACATGGTGCTGGCCGACCTGCAGGTGATGACCAGCCGGGTGGAACGGCTCAAGAAGGATGTCGTCAAACCCCGTCCCGACCGGGAGGACCTGCAGGCGGAACTGACTGCTCTCGAACCCCTGGCCGCAAAGCTGGAGCAGGGGGAATCTCTGGCGGATGTGGAATTCACGGAGATTCAGGAGAAGGCCTGCCGCTCATTTTCGCTGCTGACGAAGAAAAAGCGGCTGACCGTACTGAACACGGCCGATTCGGACATCGACCCCGCAGTGGTCACCGCACTGGAGCAGGCCGGGCCGCCGGCGATTGCCGGCCCCTTCGGACTGGAGCTGGAAGTTGCCGCTCTGCCCGAGGACGAACGGGCGATGTTCGCCGAAGAGATGGGCCTGGGTGAACCGATGGCCGGACAGCTGCTGCGGGCCATTTTCGATGTGACCAGCCTGATTACCTTCTACACCTGCGATGAGAAGGAAGTGCGGGCCTGGCTGCTGGAGCGGGGAGAAACCGCAGTCGATGCGGCCGGCACGATTCACACCGACCTGGCCCGGGGATTCATTCGGGCGGAGGTCATTTCCACCGACGACCTGCTGCGGCTGGGTTCCGAGCGGGAAGTGAAAGCGGCCAATCTGCATCACCTGGAAGGTAAGGATTACGTCGTGCAGGACGGCGACGAGATTGTGATTCGTTTCAGCGTCTGAACTCGGCCAGCGAATGGCAGCTTACTGGCGCCGGGGCAGGCCGGTCAGGGTGTCGCGTTCGATGGCTCCCGGGAATTTGCCGGAATCGGGCGGGCTTCCAGTTCCAGGAAGACTGGACCAATTTCGCAGTCGTCGTAGCTGCGGCGATTTCGGCTGTCGGGCTGCTGGCGAATCTGCCAGCGGTTAAGTCCCGTTTGCAGGACGTCTGCGGGAACGGGAATCCGCACGTCCCGGGGCTCTCCGGGCCGGCTGCGGAACCGCAGCTGCGCATTGAGCGTGCCCAATAGCTGGTTATTGAGGAGGACCTCGGTGACCAGCCCGCCACGGCGGAGTTCGCTGAGAAAAGGACTGCCCGGAGGTGCCGCGGGGCCGGCTGCTTCGACCCCGGTCTGGACGATTCGCAGAAACACCGGGCCAGCGGGTTGCTGATTCAGACGGAACCCGCCAGTCAGCCGGATACCGTATGGTTCCGGCTGAAGAAAGTCAGGCTGCTGTGATTCGCCCAGATGATATGGCCCGGCGGCCAGCAGATGCGCTGTGCCGGAGAACCGCGGTCGGATCTCTCGAACCTGACGGAGCGGAACAGCAAACCGGCCCAGCAGCGGGTGATGCAGCCTGACCAGCGTGCGGCCCTTCCGCTCGATCAGCCCCATGAGGGCAGCGGAAATCTGATCGGGAGTGGTGCCCGGCAGATCGGCGAATGGCTGAAAGACGACCTGCGAATACACGCCGGTCACCGGCAGCTGTGCCACGGGTTTCTGGCCATCTGGCGGCCAGTGAATGCTGTGCAGCTGCGACCAGCCCAGCCGAACCGAGCCAGAGGCATTCTTCAACTGCAGAAAGCGGGCCGGGGCATGTTCAACCTCTGCTTCACCATGCCCGGGCTGATGGGCCGGAGTCTCCGCGAGGAAGGTCAGCTCGCCGTACAGTTCTGTGCCGCGTCCCAGAACCACGCCACTGGTGCCGCTCCAGCTCAGCCGGGCGGGGGGATCTTCCTGCAGTAGGCGCTGCACTGTCAGATGACTGACTGCGGGGGCAGCTGAATCTGCGGTGGGTGCTGGTGTGTCCGGCTCTGGACTTTCCGGTGCGGGAGCTGGCCCGGAGGCCGGCCGTGACGCGGCGGGCGGTTCACGAATCAGGGTAATGCCCGCGAGCGACGTTTGCGGGCCCGCAGCCGGTTTCAGCTGCGCCAGCAGCAGATCATCGAGCAGAACGATCACCTTCCTGGTTGTGAGCAGGAAGGTCAGCCGGGCCGGTCCTGCCCGAGGCCGCAGTGGCTGCAGAAGCTCTTTCTGCAGCAGGGGGCGTCCCTCGGATTTCAGCTCCAGACCATATACGCCCGAGGGGCCACCACAGCGAATGATCAGGCGGGTGGTTTCACTGGGGGTGGCGGCAGCGGCAGGAACAGGCTGCTGATTCCGTAAGGTGAAAATCAGCTCGATTCCCCATTCCGGCAGGACGGCAGCAGGAGCCGTGCCGGTGAAACGACCGCCGGCAGAACGGCTGCCGGTGAACGGGGGCTGGAGAATATCAAGCGCCACCCGACCGGTAGCCAGTGGCAAAGGCAGCGGCCGCGTGGTTCTCAATCCGGAGGCGGGCAGAATCAGGTGAGGATCAGGCGGGCGAGCGGTCCGGGCCGTCTCCGCCGGGCGAACAGACAGGCTGGCATCCGGCACGGGCTGCCAGCAGGAATTCGGTCTGGCAAAGTCTTCCACCAGAACATCAGCATACGGGCCGGAGGTCGCAATCCGGCGGATGTGGCTCCGCTGCAGACGGACCTCCCGCCCGAAGAACCGTGCGGTGACAAACTCCGGACCGCTCTCCAGCAGTTCACCGGAGAGCACTTCTCCTGTGATCAGTTCGAAACTTCGCATCGGTCCACGGGACGGGGAAACCACAGCCTGGCGGGGTAACTTCAGCCGGCTGATGGTTCGCAGCGGAACAGCGACCGTGGCACCGGCAGGCAGAACCATCAGCTCTCCGTCGGCGGCCTGAGTCAGCCGGGAGTGGCCCGAAGTTACAGGCTCCGCAGTCTCTGCGGCAGGGAGTTCCAGGCCGCAGCTGCTGCCGGGCACGAACATCAGCAGCAGCACCAGCCGGCAGATTCGCCGGAATAATGTCCCGGGAATCCGTCTGCCCCCGGGCAGAACGGGGAACCAGGCCACCTGGATGGTGCCGGATGACATCAGGCTGTTCCTCGTGACCTCAACGGGAGTTTTCGCGGAATAATATCCGCTGAAATGAACGCGTCGCACAACTCCCGAGCCGCCGTGGGGTACAGTGAGATAAGACAGGTCGAATGAAGCCGCAGCCCGTGAGTTCCGGATGCCAGTATACCAGGCACCGTCCTCGGATTCCGGCCGCGGAACAGTGTGCGGCTCCTTGTCGCTGACAGATGGCCTCTCTATAATCGTATCAGTCTTTGCAGATCGGGGCGGCAGAAGCGGCTGCTGCCTGAAATTCTGCCAGGTGCGCCCGCTTCATGAGGTTCTGGAGTGGCTCCACAGGTGTCGGATTCACACCGTATTCTTGTGTTTGGAGATCTGAACGACGACAACATCTCGCTGGTGGATCAGCTTAAAGAGCGAGGTGAAGTTGTCGTCCCTGAATCTCTCGAACAGGCGCTGCACGATCTGCAGGACAAAGAGTTCAGCGGGATCGTGCTGATTGGCCAGGATGCCGGCGCGGCAACCCACGTTGCTGAAGCTGGCGGAATTCTTGAGCTGCTGCCGGAAGGCGTGGCCCTGCTCGATGCCCAGCTGAATATTCTGTGGGCCAACCGCACATTGAACGAACTGACCGGCCAGGAGGGTTCCCTGACCGGTCTGAGTTTTTATGCGGCCTTCGGTTCTCCGGAAATCATCGGGCCGGACTTCTGCCCGTTTCATACGGCGCTGGGTTCCGGCGAATCGGCCCGCAGCACCCTGCGAGTAGGCGAGAAGTCCTACTTTGAGGTGCATGCCCGGCCGGTCTTCATCACCGATATCGACATTCCCTCCTGCCTGGTGGTGGTCGTGCGGGATGTCTCCGAAGAAGTCCTGCAGCGGCAGAAGCTGAACGCCATCTATCAGGCCGGGCTGGAGCTGGGCGACCTGTCTCCGCAGGAAGTCTATGAGATGTCGGTCGGCGACCGCATCGAACTGCTCAAGCAGAAGATCCTGCATTACACGGAAGACCTGCTGGAATTCGAGACGGTTGAGATTCGGCTGGTCGAGAAGAAGACAAAGAAGCTCGAGCCGCTGCTGGCCGTGGGCATGGGGCCGGTGGCTGCTGACCGGGCGCTGTTTGCTGAACCGGCCGGCCACGGAGTGACGGGCTTTGTCGCCTCGACCGGCAAGAGCTACCTCTGCGAGGACACGGCCAACGACCCGCTGTACCTGCCCGGCGCACCTGGTGCCCGCAGTTCGCTGACGGTTCCGCTGATTCTGCACGACGAAATCCTCGGCACCATCAACGTGGAAAGCCCGCGGCCCGGGGCCTTCAACGAACACGATCTGCAGTTCCTGGAACTGTTCAGCCGCGAAGTCTCGATGGCCCTCAACACGCTGGAGCTGCTGGTCGCCGAGAAGATGACCACCGCCAGCGAAAGCACGGAACGCATTCTGCGGGAGGTGGCGCATCCGGTCGATGAAATCCTGAACGATGCCGCCTGGATTCTTGAGCGGTACATTGGCCATGAGCCCAATGTGTGTGATCGGCTGCAGCGGGTACTGCGGCACACGCGGGACATCAAACAGCTGATTCAGAAGGTGGGGCGGTCCATCACGCCGGATGTGCCCCACTCACCGCTGCCACCGCGACCGGAACGCCCCCGGCTGCAGAACAAGCGGGTGCTGGTAGTCGACAGCGACGACACGGTTCGTGGTGCAGCCCATGAACTGCTGGGCCGGTTCGGCTGCGAGGTCGAAACCGCGCACAATGGCGACGAAGCCTTCCTGATGGTCCGCAGTTTCCATTACGACGTGGTGATTGCCGATATTCGCCTGCCCGACATGACCGGCTTCGACTGTTTTCACCAGCTGCGGCAGATTCATGAGCATCTGCCGGTGATTCTGATGACGGGTTTCGGTTACGATCCTTCGCACTCGATCGTGAAAGCACGGCAGCTGGGCCTGAAATCGGTTCTGTACAAACCATTCCGCCTCGATCAGCTGCTGAACGAAGTCGAAAAAGCCGTCACCCGGCCTGGTGAAGCCGAAGCCTGAACCGCGCTGCCGTTTTGCAAGGCCAGCCATCGCGCCCACCGGTATGCCACCGGAAATGCAGGGCTGGCAGCCTCGGCCGGGACATCTCAACAGGGGATCCCGCCATGCCTGGTCGCCGTCAGTTTCTGCAGTCTTCTCTGGTGGGCGGAATTTCCCTGCTCACGGTCTCTCGCCGCTGGCCCCTCCAGGCAGAGGTCCAGGTCGCTTCCTCCGCTGAGTCCACATCGCCGGGGTATCAGCTCACCCGCGATGTACCGACGAAGCTGTACGACGGGAAACGGTGCTGGTGCCATCCCCGCGCTGGCATTGTGCCCGGAGCCGGGAAGAGCGGGCAGCCGCGGGTCGTGATGACGATGAACACGCTGCACCTGTCCGGCAGCGATGTGTTCAAAGCGATGCACGGCCTTTCGACCGATGACCTAGGCCAGAGCTGGACGGAACCTGCCGAACTGGATTCCCTCGCAATTCAGTACGAAACGATTGAGGGGGTTCGCCGCCCGGTGGCGGTCAGCGACTTCTGGCCCACCTGGCACAGGGCTTCGAAATCTCTGCTGGGCACCGGGCATACGGTGGTTTACACGCCGGACTGGAAAGTTCGCAATCCCCGTCCCCGGCATACGTCGTACTCAGTTTATCAGCCCGAAACGGACACCTGGCGGAACTGGCAGAAGCTGCCCATGCCGGAAGGCGAGCGGTTTCAGGATGCGGGGGCCGGCTGTGTGCAGCGGTGGGATCTGGACGATGGTTCGATTCTGCTGCCGATTTATTTTCGCGCTCCGGGCAGGAATTCGCAGGTGATTGTCTCCCGCTGCGGGTTCGACGGACAAACGCTGAAGCTGCTGGAATACGGCAACGTTCAGTCGATCGACGACAAAACCCGCGGCCTGCACGAGCCCTCGATTGTGGAGTTCGGCGGCGAGTACTTCCAGACGATGCGGAATGACCGGAACGCGTTTGTGGCCCGCAGCTCCGACGGGCTGGAGTTTTCCGCGTACCAGCCGTGGCAGTTCGATGATGGAACACCGCTGGGCAGCTACAACACACAGGCCCACTGGGTGCGGCACAGCGAAGGACTGTTTCTGGTGTATACCCGGCGGGGAGCGAAGAACGACCACGTGTTCCGTCATCGGGCGCCGCTGTTCATGGCGCAGGTCGATCCGAAATCACTGCGGGTGATTCGCAGTACCGAACAGATCCTCGTTCCCGAACGGGGAGCACGGCTGGGGAATTTCGGGGTCACGACTGTCAGCCCGGAAGAAACCTGGGTCACCGTGTCGGAAT
>JAGQPV010000186.1 GCA_020426545.1 Planctomycetaceae bacterium | reverse complement strand
CAGGTGATCCAGCGGAAACCGGCCGTTCGGGACGCCAGATGGCCCGATTGGACGGAAAAATACGCGGCTGATGGGTGGTTGCACCGGGCCGACAGCCCGGGGAATGCCATCCGCCTGCCGCTTGTCGAACGTCTTGCGGGGAAGGCCGCTTTCCGTACTTCAGCAGGCTGCGACGCAGGGACGGTCAGAAGTGAGTGAGATACGTGTGTGAATCCGGGCAGCGCCACCGCACCTGCGTCTTCAGTTTTAGATCGGAAGATTGGCGGAGTCTGCTTGACCTTTAACGGTCAGGAAAACAATGCGGGCTTTCCCTCAGAATCTGGCCATGAATGGGTGCGTTTGTTCTCCAGGTGGAAGTACGGGGAAAACTGGTGCTCACCTGGGGGATCCGGACATCTGGTGGTGGCGGGATGGCTGTCGGCGGAGCTGGTTGCGGGGAGGACTTTGCAGTGGCCGGACTGGCTGGAGCTGTTGATCTTCCGCCAGGGGATTGAGTTACGTCTTCCGGCGGATTACAAACAGCTGGGGAATCGGATGCGTGACCTGGTGACCCGTGCTGCGGTATTCTGCGGAAACGGCGGCTGACTGACTGGCGAAAGTTTTCAAGGGCTCTGCCGCGCTTCAGCCGGTACGGGCCTCGCAGATGTTCCCCGGCCGGCTTGAGAAAATTCCTTCCACTCTGGCGGATTCTGCCGATTGTTTCTGTTGAACCTACGGGTGCGGGCGGAGGTTATCGTCCGTTGATGGCGGTTCGTCGACTGGTGACGGGCAGTGGTCCGCGGGCGGCCGTTCCCCTGCTCAACGATTTTTGTGTCATGAGCACGGTCGGGGTTTTAAGCTGATCGCAGCGACCGGCTGGCGGATGGCTGCCTTCGGTGCGAAGGCCAGGCGGCAGCTGGCGACAGCAGACTATATAGATAGAGGAACCCTTAATGAGCAGCGTCGATGCCAGTGCGGGTGGAGCGGCTGCTGACTCATCCGGGTCGGACAGGCCGATGTCTCACAGGCTGATTCAGCTGGTGGAGCGACTGGGCGACCTGGCGAACCCGATTCTCGTCAAGGAAGTGCGTCAGTCGCTGAAGAGCCGTCAGTTTGTGGCCACGTTTCTGCTGCTGCTGGCCGCTGCCTGGGTGGTGACGATGTTCGGCCTGGTCACCCAGGCGGATTCGCTGGAATTCGGTTCCGCGGGCAGCGGATTCTTCAGCGCCTTCTATGTGGTGCTGGCGGTGGCGACGATTCTGATCGTCCCCTTCACCACCTTTCGCAGCCTGCAGTCGGAGCGGGATGCCGACACCTACGAACTGTTGAGCATTACGACGTTATCGCCCCGGCAGATCGTGTGGGGCAAACTGCTGTCGGCTCTGGTACAGCTGTTCGTGTTCTATTCGGCCATTACGCCGTTTATTGCTTTCACTTCGATGCTGCAGGGGTTTGATGCGCCCAGCGCGGCCTTCGTGCTGATTGCCTCGATGCTGCTCTCCCTGCTGCTGTCGATGCAGGCTCTCATGTTCAGCACTCTGGCCCGGACGAAAGTCAGCCAGGGATTCATGACGCTGGTGGTGCTGGCCGGGCTGGCCTGGTCGCTGATCGGGACGCTGTCGACGGGCATCGGAGCGATCTCCACCGGTGCGATTACCGTGACGAGTCGCGATTTCTGGATCGGTACGGGCATCGTCTTTGTGACCGCCGCGTCTTACTTCTTCCTGTTTCTGCAGATCACCACCGCGCAGCTGATGTTTGAATCCGGGAACCGGTCGACCGGGATTCGGGTGGCGGTGGCGGTGCAGTTCTGGCTGTTCTGGGCGGCCATTGTGCTGCTGTTGCCCTATATGACGGGATCCGGCTCGGGTCCGGGTTCGGAAGGGCTGATGCTGGCCATCATTCCGCCCATTATTCACTGGTCGGTTGCGGGGCTGTTTTTTGTCACGGAACCCGATTCGCTGTCCCGCAGGCTGCGTCGCAGACTGCCCCGCAGGTTTCCCCTGCGACTGGCAGCCGCTCCGCTGATGCCGGGCGGTGCCCGCGGTTTTCTGTTCGTGCTGCTGCACATGGCGGCCCACTGGTGTCTGTGCCTGGGATTAATCGCGCTGTATCGCACCTCGCTGGGCTCCTACAGCGTGAGTGGTTTCACAATGGAAGGGTTTCTGGCGGCTGTGGCGACCTTTAACCCGCAGGCGTGGAATGCTCCCCTGCGGATGCTGACAGCCATGTGCCTTTACATTGTGATTTACCAGGGGATCGGGACGGCTCTGGGCCGCTGGCTGCGGACCGTCGCGGCCGATATTCGTCCGGCTCATGTCCGGGTGCTGACGTTTCTGATTCTGATGGCGGCGGTAATCGGCCCCTTCCTTCCCCGGACGGTGGGCCTGCTGGAATGGCGGGATTATTCGATTCTGGACATCGGCAACCCGATGGCGACATTGCCGCGGCTGGAAAGCCGCAGCCGGTCGCTGCATGTGGAGATTCTGGTCTGCCTGGCGATCCTCGGGACACTCAGTCTGCTGATTAATCTGCCGGCCATGGTTCGGGGCGTCCGTCAGATCCTGCGGCCGCTGGGCACGGGGAACCCGGGACCGGAACCGGCTCCGGCGGTCACCGCGTCGGCAGCTGCCACACCGGATGTCGAGATCTCTCCGCCCCTGCCGCCGATGGCGGCTGAAGAACCGCCGGCGGGCTGAACCAGCCCGACAGAGGCTGCGGCTGGCGGGGCTCTGTCCGATAACTGCTGCTGCTGATTACGATGATGAGCATGCCGTGCTTTCTGCTGTCTGACATTCTGCTGCCGGCCCAGTGACGGGAACTGCTGATGCGACATGATCCCGAAGTTCAGCAGGCGGCCACGATGTGGCAGCTGGGCCTGCCGCGTTCTCCGGTGGCGGGCCGGACGGGTGAACTTCTGGGCCGGGGGACGGGCAGTTCGCTCGAGTTTCAGGAACACCGGGAATACATGCCGGGCGATGACATTCGCCACCTGGACTGGGCCGCGTGGGGACGGTCCGACGCGCTGATGGTGCGGCTGTATCGAGAGGAAATCAGCCCGCGGGTGGAGATCATGCTGGATGTCAGCCGTTCGATGGAAACCGGCAACGGAAGTAAATCGGCGGTCGGGCGAAGGCTGGCGGCCCTGCTGGCAATGCTCGCCGGCCGAATGGGCGGGCAGCCGGCCATCACATTGCTGGGAGACGAACGGCCCCTGCCCGCGGTACGGCTTGAGTCGCTGGAGATTCTGTCGGGTATGAAGTGTACGGCTCAGTCCACGCTCACCGGGCTGCTGGACGAACACCAGCTGCCCCTGCGTTCCCAGGCCGTGCGAATTGTTATCAGCGATTTCCTGTTCCCGCACGATCCCGCCAGTCTCGTGCGGCAGCTGGCCGGCCAGGCCAGTGCCCTGTGGCTTGTGCAGCTGCTGACCGCATGGGAAGCTGACCCGCAACCGCTTGGTGGCCGCCGGCTGGCCGATGTGGAAACCGGGGGGGAGATCGACCTCCGCATCAATCGCCAGACGATCGATATTTATCGGAATCGGCTGACACGGCTGCAGACCGAACTGGACCGCAACTGCCGGCGGGCTCATGCCACCTTCATCCGGGCCGTGGCCGATCCGGGGCTGGGGGCTGTCTGTCGGAGCGAGCTGAGTGCGGCGGGGCTGGTTCGCCCCGGCTGATTCGCCCGGTTGTCATGCTGCTGTCATTCAGCGGGAGGTTTCTGTCATGAGTGCGTGGTTTGCCAGCCCCTGGGGGTTGCTGGGGCTGCTGGCTGTGCCCGCCATTCTGGCGATCCATCTGTATCATCGCCGGTATCCGCGGCTGGAAGTGGCAGGGCTGCATCTGTGGTCGGCCGATGCCGAAACCCGTTCCGCCGGGCGGAGGCGGGAACGCTTGCCGATCACGGCCACATTGCTGCTGGAACTGCTGCTGGCCCTGATTCTGGGCCTGCTGCTGGCGCACCCTCGAATTGCCAGTGCCACCACCGGCGTGCATCTGGTGGTCGTGCTGGACAGCTCGGCTTCGATGTCCGCCGGTGCTCCGGGGAAGCCTTCCTTTCGTGATGCGGCCATTGCAGAGCTGCGGAACCGGGCGGAGCAGGCTGGCCGGGGGAGCCTGGCGACGTTGATTCTTTCCGGACCCAGGCCCGAGCTGCTGGCCGGTCCGGCCGTTCCGTGGGATGAGGCTCTGGCAGCTCTGACGAAGTGGCAGCCGCAGCGTCCCGTCCATGACTTTCGCCCCGCGTGGGATCTGGCGGTGCAGCTCGACGAAGATGCCGGCCTGCTGTTTCTGACCGACCACCGACCGGCGGTGGCTGTGCCGGCGTCGATGGAAGTGGTGGCAGTCGGGCAGCCGGTGCAGAATCTGGCGATTTCGGCAGCCCGCTGGGCGCTGGGGCCGGCCGGCGGAGATGGCGAACTGTTTCTGCGGGTGGCCAGTTACAGCCCGGTCGCCTTGTCTCCGGAGCTGACGATTACTTCGGGTGACAGAGAACTGCTCCGGCAGACCGTGACCGTTCCCGCCAGTGGTTCGACCCCGTTGAAAATTGCCCTGCCCGGCGGGACGGGTCAGGTGGAGGTCAAACTGAATGCCGCCAGCGACGCCCTTCCGCTGGACAGCCAGGTCGTGCTGATTGAACCTGTCCGACGTCCGCTGACGGTTGCGCAGCTGCTGCCCGAGGATTACCCCGGCCGGGGCGCCGTGGCCGATATGCTCTCGGGCCTGGACGATGTGCAGCCGGGAGCGGTGGATCAGGCGCATCTGATCATTGCTCCAGCCTCGGGCGAACCGCCGCTGAATCCGGAAACGTGGTGGCTGGGCCTGGGACCCGTTCAGCTGGAAGAAGCTGCCCGCAAACAGAGCCGAGATCTGCTGGGGCCGTACATTCTGGAGAAAAGTCACCCGCTGCTGGAGGAAGTCGTTCTGGGCGGAGTAGTCTGGGGCGGTGCTCAATCGCCGCAGCGCAGCCTCCGTCCGTTAATCAGTGCGGGCAATCTGCCCCTGCTGGGCGAACTCGAGGAATCGGGAGGAACCGCCTGGCTGCTGAATATCGATCTGTCGCGGTCGAACCTGACGGAAAGCCCGGACTGGCCCATCCTGCTGAGTAATCTGCTCCGGCTGCGGCGGGACAGCCTGCCCGGGCTGCGGCGGTTCAATTACCGCATGAACGAGACCATTCGGTTTCGCATGCCGGTCGCCAGTACCGATGGCCGGCCGCTGGATGGCGAGCAGCTGGAACTCGTTCGTGGGAAACAGCGGCGGCAGCTGGCACCGGGCCGGTTTATCGAACTGCCTCCTCTGGACGATGCGGGAGTGTATGTCCTGGAAGGCCGGGTGAAAGACGGAGGAACCGCGGTGGCGGGGCGGCTGGCCGCCAACTTTTTTGATGCGGCCGAGTCCGATCTGCAGGGGCTGAATTCCAGTTCGATTCCCGTGGACTCGACAGCGACGGAAACCCGGATCGATTCCTCTTATACATGGGCGGCCGTGCTGGGGCTGGCTGCTGTCCTGCTGCTCGCCTTCAGCGACTGGTTCGTGCTGCGCAGAAGCCCGGCCTGAAGACCCGGTTGAGGAGTTCGTCTCCGGTTCCGAACGCCGCCTGGCGATTTTCTGAACGTGCAGCCACTGACCATACCGGTGGGTCACTGCTACAACGTTCGCAGAATGTCCGGGATGGAGGACAGGAAACTCCCGGATGTGGTGTGACAGGGCGCGATGCGCTCGACCTCAAAATCCGCCCCTGGCCGGGCGTTGTACTGATGGGACAGAACCGATGGCAGCTGCAGAAGTCGTTCCGCCGGACAGTGCGATTCTGGTCATCGCTCATGGCAGCCGCCGGGCGGAAGCCAACGATGACCTGCTGAAGCTGGCCGAGCTGCTTCGCAGCCGGACCAGCTACCCCATCGTCCAGCCCGCCTTTCTGGAACTGGCCGAACCGGATATTCCCGCTGGCGGCCGGCAGTGTGCGGAACGCGGCGCGAAGCACGTGCTGATGCTCCCGTGGTTTCTCTCCGCCGGCCGGCATGTGGTGGACGACCTGGAACGGTATCGCCGACAGCTGGAAGCCGAACTGCCCGGCGTTCGCTTTACCGTGTGCCCGCCCCTGGGCCTGCATCCGCTGATGATCGATGTGGCCGCGGCCCGGCTGCAGGAAGGTCTGGCTTCGCGGGCGACAAGTGGTTCCTCTGGCAGCGGCACCAGCTGAAGCCGCCAGCTGTCATGCGGGAACGCTGATATTCATTCGGTGTTTCCGCCAGCAGCAGACGGCCAGGAGATGATTCGCGGTGTGCTGGAAGCAGGAGAATCGAGCGGAATGTGTGGTAACCGGCGGAATTCCCGGTGGAAATGATTCATCCTTCAGCACCACGGGGCGTGACGGGTGCCCGCCGCAGGTGATATGATCTCCACAACGGACGATTCTTTCCGCGGAGACACGCCTTGCCGACCCCTGCCTCGCTGCCCCCCGAACTGTACAACAGCCGCTTTCTGAAAGCGGCCCGCTGTGAACCAACCGACACCACCCCGGTGTGGATCATGCGGCAGGCGGGGCGATATCTGCCGGAATATATGGCCGTCCGCAGTCGGACGTCGTCGGTACTCGAACTGTGCCAGCGGTCCGATCTGGCTGCGCAGGTCACTTTGGAAGCCCGCGAACTGCTGCAGGCGGATGCGGCCATCCTGTTTGCCGATCTGCCTCCCCTGCTGATTCCGCTGGGTTTCGAGCTGGAATACACCCCCGGCCCGGTGATTCATAATCCGTTCCGCACCGGGGCCGACCTGGCCCGCGTCCGCCCGTTCGACGACCCGGAAACCATGGGTTATGTGTACGAGACGGCCCGTCTGGTGCGCAGCCAGTTACCGGCCGATATTCCGCTGCTGGGCTTTGCCGGGGCACCGTTCACACTGGCTTCCTATGCCGTGGAGGGAGGCGGTTCCCGCAATTACGTCCACACCAAGAAGCTGATGTACAACGAGCCCGACGTGTGGCAGGAGCTGATGCAGCGATTCACTTCCGCTCTGGCGGTGTACCTGCAGAAGCAGATTGAAGCCGGCTGTCAGGCCGTGCAGATTTTTGACAGCTGGGCCGGCTGTCTGTCGCCCGCTGATTACCGCCAGTATGTCCTGCCCTGGACGAAGCAGCTGATTGATTCCGTCCCCCAGGACGTGCCGGTCATCAATTTTCTGACGGGCAACCCGGCGCTGCTGGCCGCGCAGCGGGAAGCGGGTGGCCGGGTAATGGGCGTGGACTGGCGGATCGATCTGGGCGAAGCCTGGGACATTTTCGGACACGACCGGGCCATTCAGGGCAACCTCGATCCCGTGGCCCTGTATGCCGATCTGCCGGTGCTGAAGGAGAAAACCGCCGCGGTCATGAATGCGGCCGGTGGCCGGCCGGGGCACATTTTCAACCTCGGACATGGCGTGCTGCCCGATATGGATCCCGACCGCGTGAAAGCTCTGGTGCAGATGGTGCACGAGCTGGGAGCCAGATAACGGGCCGCGACCATTCCCGCCTGTCCCACAGCGGAGTTTCCCGGCAGCCCGGTCTCCCTCCAGCGAAATCGTGCCAGCAGCCATGCCGCAGCATTCCTCTCAGACGAATTCCTCCCGGCTGCGGTTAGCCGTGATCGGTGGCGGCCTGACCGGTCTGTCCGCTGCGCACCGGCTGATGGAACTGGCCGGCTCGCTGCCGGTTGCTCCGGAGATTGTGCTGTTCGATTCCTCCAGCCAGCCGGGCGGAGTCACGGGCACGGTGCGGCAGGACGACTGGCTGATTGAAACCGGGGCCGATTCCTTCATCACCAACAAGCCGTGGGCGGTGAATCTCTGCCGCCGGCTCGGCATTGAAGACCGGCTGATTGCCACCGACGATCGCTTCCGCCGTTCTCTGGTATTGCGAAATGGCCGACCGCTGGCCGTGCCCGAAGGCTTCATGCTGATGGCTCCGGCCCGCGTCGGCCCGATCCTGCGGACGCGGATTCTCAGTCCGTGGGGCAAGCTGCGGATGGGCCTGGAATATCTGCTGCCCCGTGGCCGGCAGACCGACGACGAAAGCCTGGCTTCGTTCGTGCGGCGGCGATTCGGGCGGGAGCTGTTCGAACGACTGGTTCAGCCACTGGTGGGTGGCATCTACACGGCCGATCCCGAACTGCTCAGCCTGCGGGCCACATTGCCCCGCTTCCTCGAGATGGAACGCGACCAGCGGAGCCTGATTCGGGCCACTTTGAAGCAGGCGGCCACTTCCCGCGCGAACGAACATGCCGGCAGCGGCGCCCGGTACGGCCTGTTCGCCACACCGGCGGGCGGCATCTCGGAAATCACCGGCACACTGACCGACCGGCTGAGGGATGTGGCCACAATTCGGTCGGGTGTCACAGTGACGGCTCTCCGGCCGCCGGCAGCAGCCCCGGAAACGGCCAGGGAAAGCCGTTCCGGCTGGCAGATCGAGACGGGACCGGGAGAGATCGAATCCTTCGATGCCGTGGTGCTGGCAATCCCCGCGTGGCGTGCGGCGGAACTGGTGAATGCCTGGTCGGCGGAACTGGCGGATCAGCTGAGCCAGATTCCTTATGCCTCCAGTGCGGTGGTGGTCAGTGGGCATCGGCTGGAAGACATCGGGCACCCGCTGGATGCGTTCGGTCTGGTGATTCCCGCGATCGAACAGCGGAAGGTGCTGGCTGTTTCATTCGCCAGTCGCAAGTTCCCCGGCCGCGCGCCGGACGGTCATGTCCTGCTCCGAACATTTGTGGGTGGTGCGCTGCAGCCGGAACTGCTGGAGCGGAACGATCAGGAACTGATCGAACTCGTTCAGAGTGAGCTGCGGGAACTGCTGGGTGTCTCCGCTCCGCCGGTGCTGGCCCGGGTGGCCCGTTATAACCGGGCCATGCCGCAGTACCACGTGGGCCATCTGGCACGGGTCGACCAGATCGACGCTCTGGCGGCCGGGATTCCCGGTCTGGAACTGGCCGGCAACGCCTACCGGGGCGTGGGCATTCCCGACTGCATTCACAGCGGGGAACAGGCTGCCGAACGGCTGGTGGCTGGTCTGCGGGAAACATGAGCCTGCGGGCAATTCCGCGGAAAGTGGCGGGCTGGCAATTTCTTCGGGAACCGCGAAGGGGCAGTGTCCGTATTGTATGCGGGATCTCAGGTTCTTATGATCAATATCGGGCTGCAGTCACTGCAGCTTCGTTCAGATCGAGAGGACCAGGAACCCCGTTCCTGCTGCGTACCGTCAGCTGGTTCGCGGCCAGCGCTCCGAACGAACCCACAGCCTTCGACGGTCTCGTTGGAGGGGAACGTGGGGACAGCGGGCTGTGGCGAGGCCACATTATTTCAGAACAGACAGGAGCTGGCAGATGTCACTGCGGATGATTCAGATGGCGGCGGCCACAACTTTGCTGATGCTGCTGGCGGGCTGCAGCGGCAGCACCGACACCCCGGAAGAAAACAATACTGCCGACAGCCGGCCCGGTAATTCGGCACCTGCTGCTCCGGTCGTTCCCGCGGGTGGTGCTCCGGCTGCGGACCCAGCTCCGGTCGATCCTGCTCCCGCAGCGCCTGAAGATCCCGTGGCGGG
>JAGQPV010000185.1 GCA_020426545.1 Planctomycetaceae bacterium | reverse complement strand
CGCATGTAGGTGATATTTCCGTTCTCGTACAGCCGCTGCGCCGTGGACATCGTATCGCGGGCGGAAAGATTCAGCTTGCGGTTGGCCTCCTGCTGCAGCGTACTGGTGGTGAACGGCGGATAGGGCTTCCTGGTCTGGTGCCGTTCTTCAATCTGCGAGACCTGCCAGCTGGCGGTCTGAATCCGCTGCTGCAGTTCCCGGGCCTGCTCCTCGACCAGCAGCAGAACATCGGAATCTTCCTTCAGCTGGCCCGTGTTCTCGTCGAAATCCTTACCGGTGGCGATCCGCCGGCCGCCAACCGTCAGCAGCATGGCCTCGAACGAAGTACTGTCTTCCCCGACACCGAGCGAGGCTTTCAGGTCCCAGTAGGTACCGCTGTGGAACGCCAGCCGCTCCAGCTCCCGCTGGACGAGCATCCGCACGGCGACCGACTGCACGCGGCCGGACGACAGCCGGGGGGCAATCTTCTTCCACAACAGCGGGCTGAGCGTGTAACCGTATAAACGGTCGAGGACGCGGCGGGTTTCCTGAGCTTCGACGAGGTCAACATCCAGATCGCGGGGGCTGGCAATGGCCTGGCGAATGGCCTGCTCGGTAATTTCCGAGAACACCATGCGTTTGACCGGGATTTTCGGTTTGAGGACCTCCGCCAGATGCCAGCCGATGCTTTCTCCTTCGCGGTCTTCGTCCGTCGCGAGGATCAGCTCTTCGGCGTCCTTCATGGCGTCCTTGAGTTCGCGGACGACCTTTTTCTTCTCGCTGGAAACGACGTAGACCGGCTCGAATTCGTGCTCGACATTCACCCCCAGACGGGCCCAGCCCGGATTCTCCTTCTTGACTGCCGCCGGAATTTCGGCGGCGCTGGCTGGCAGATCGCGAATATGGCCCATACTGGCCAGCACCTTGTAGTCTTTCCCAAGGTAACCGGCGATTTTGCGGGCCTTGGCGGGCGATTCGACGATCACCAGCGCCTTGTACTTCTTCCCTGCCACGAAGGTTGCCTTCTGCCGGCATGCTGCCGGTCGAGGTGATCTCCGCCATTCCGTCGATCGGAATCAGAGGGCGGATTCACGGGGTTCTTGTTGCACTTGTCTGCATCAGTGCGGCAGTTACAATTGCGCGCCTGTCAGTCGGAGAGGCCGCCAGTGCGGGCTCCGCAACCCATAATCCATCTTTCCAGATCCTGTCAAGTGTCCTGCCGGGTTCGGCAATCGCCAGACAGGGCATAACACGCGAGCCGCCGAGGCCCATACATGCCGTCACCGTTTCAAGTCTTTCGCCGCAACCAGAAGACGATGATGGTTGTGCTGACCGGACTGGCTCTGTTCGCTTTCGTCCTGATGGACCCGCTTACGCAGTCCTCCGGCGGAATCCCGACGTCTCTGCTTGTCGTGCTGCTGGCCTGTGCTCTGGCAGGCGTGGCATGGATTTTCGGCAACCAGAAAGGCAACGGGAAAGACTACGCCATCGTCGGCGCGCTGTTCGGCGTGGCTCTGGGTCTGATGATCCCCCAGCTCACCAAACCGGGCCCGGTCGTGCAGACGACGGTGGGCAGCCTGTCTCAGGAAGAGCTGACGGAACTGATTCGCCAGCGGCAGGTCGCCAACAACTTTGTCGGGGCTGCCTTCGCCAAAACCAGCGAGAACAACTTTTTCTCCCAGCCGCCCTACTTCAACTTCTTCAACCACAGTGGCTGGAGCATTGAGCAGGATGTGGTGCTGGGCTGGCTGCTGAATAAAGAAGCCGAGCAGCAGGGCATTGAACTGTCCGACGAGGCTGTCACGAAGTTCATTTCCACCTTCACCATCGAAAAGCTGGGCCAGGGCGATTTCCGTGAAATCCTCAAGAGCCAGCTGCGGGTGAGCGAAAAGGTGCTGTACGACATTCTGCGGGAGCAGCTGCGGGCCCGCATGATGCAGCAGATGACCGGCCCGAAGACGGTTGCCACGCCGGAACAGTACTGGGAGTTCTACCGCCGGCTGAACGTGCAGGCCGAACTCGACCTGACCGCCGTGCCTGTTTCGGCCTTTGTGCCGCAGGTGAAGGAACCGACCGACGGCGAGCTGCAGGCCTTCTTCGAGCAGCACAAGGAAACATTCGATAACACGGTCGGCCCTGGAGTTCCCGGGTTCCGCCAGCCGCGGAAAGTGCGGATCGCCTGGCTGGAAGCCGATTATGAAACCATCGAAAAAACGGTGCCTCCCGTCACCGATGCCGAAATTGAAGCCTCTTATGAAGAGAATAAGGAAACCCGCTGGAAGAACCGCCGCGACATTCCGGCAGGCCCCGGCGGTCTGACTGCGCCTGGCAGCACTCCCCCCGCCAGTGGTTCCGGAACTAACGGTTCCGGCCCGTCGCTGACTCCGCCGGGAGGAAGCAGCCCGGCCACCCCTGAAACACCCGCGACTCCGGAAAAGCCCGCCGACAAGCCGGCCACTCCCGAGAAGCCCGCTGAACCGGCCGACAAGCCGGAGACTCCCGAAAAGCCCGCCACACCGGGTGAAGACGCGAAGCCGGAAGAAGAAAAGAAGCCGGCCAGCGACAGCACCGATGGTGGCGAAGCCGCCGCGGGAACCTCTGCCAGCCGGATCTCTCAGGTGGTCTTCCTGCAGGATGACCCGGCTGCTGCGGACAAGCCGGCTGAAGAAGCCAAACCGGCGGAAGGCGACAAGCCGGAAGCCGAGCGGAAACCCGTGGACGCACCTCAGCCCGGCAAGCCGGGTGAAACAGGCGACGACACACCCGAGACTCCCGCCACGCCACCGGCAGCCGAAATTCCCGAGTATCAGCCGCTCTCCGAAGTGCGGGACCAGATTCGGGATGAAATTCTGCGGGAGCGGACGCTGGCGAAAATGCGGGAGAAGATCGACGCCGCCGAGCAGGAGATGCTCAATCTGAGCTCGGACTGGTTCGCCGCCGGTGAAGACGATGCCAGCCGCCCCAGTGCGGAAGAGATGCAGAAGAAACTGCAGGCCATCGCCGCGGAGCACAACCTGGTTTACGGCGACACGCCGCTGCTGTCGGCCCAGGAACTGTCCGAAAGCGAAGAATACCCCATCGGTAAAGCCAGCGAACCGGTTGCCAACCCGTTCGAGCGGCAGAACGCCCGTTCGGTGCTGGAAGAACTGTTTGCCGGGCGGCTGGAGCAGCTCTACACCCCGGCACTGGCCGAAGACCCGCTGACAAACAACCTGTTCTCCTACTGGAAGATCGCCGACCAGAACGCTCATGTCCCCGCCTTCGCCGACGAGGGAATTCGTGAGCAGGTGCTCAAAGCCTGGAAGCTGGTACAGGCCCGGCCGCTGGCTCAGAAGCGGGCGGAAGAACTGGCGGAGAAGGTCCGCCAGACCAAAGCCCCCATGCCGGAAGTTCTGGCCGAGGAAACCGTCACCGGTGAGAAGGGTGCCGACGGCCTGCAGCTGACGGTTCAGTCCACTCCCCCGTTCAGCTGGATGCGGAGCTCCACCGCAGCCAGTCCGATGCCGTTCAGCCGCCAGCCGCCCCGCATGTCGGATGTGGCCGGTGTCGATGGCGCCGGGCAGGCCTTCATGGAAACCGTCTTCCAGAAACTCAAAGAAGGCGAAACGGGCGTCGCGCCGAATCATGATCTCAGCGTGTACTACACCGTTCAGGTGACCCGGCAGATTCCCGATGCCCCCGGTGTGGAGCTGATGCGGGAACAGTTTCTCGCTTCGGGCGGCCAGCTGTTCCTGATGTCGCAGTTCGGTGGCTCGCCGGTGGCCTACCTGGCTCTGGAACAGCAGCGGGAAGCAACCGCCCGCTGGATTCAGGAACTGGTGGAAGACAAATACCAGATTCAGTTCGCCGAGCGGGAAGACCCCCGCACCGCCAGCCGCTGAACCGGCTGGAAAGCGGAACAGCACAGGCAGCCTGCGATTTCAGGCTGTCCGTGGAACAGAAACCGTGGAACAGAAAAAACGGACGAGTCCTTTCGGGGATTCGTCCGTTTTCACGTTATCCGGCATCGCCGACGGATACCACGGGCCAGTTTACAGCAGGCCGGCGTAGTCCGCTTCCACCTGTTCGAGGTTCAGGCGGCCGAGGAAGTTGGAACAGCACATCCACGCGGTGAGCGCATTCAGGTCGGCCAGCTGCGGCGGGAGGAAGCGGGGAGGAATGACCAGCCCTTCCTCCACCAGCTGCCGAATGGTCCGCATGTCTTCCAGAGTGGTTTTGCCACAGAACAGCAGGGGGATGCGGTCCAGCATGCCCTTGCGGACGGCCAGCTGAATGTAGTTGTACGTCAGCACGAAGCCCTTGCTGTAGGAAATATCCTTGGTGAAGGGGCGGCCATCGGGTGTGCTGCCCCGGAAAACCCGGCTGGCATTCCAGAAGGCATCGTGCGGGGTCATGCCCTGCTCGAGATAAAAGCGGTATACGTCGCGGAAGTCGGCCCCCTGTTCGGCCATGGCCACCGCGGAAATGCGGCTGGTCACCCGCCGCAGCCGGGCCGGGAAGGAAGCAAAGGCCAGGATTTCCATCAGCATGGCCAGGCCTTCATGCGTGATGGTGGAGGAGGGCGGCCCTTTACTCAGAAACGTGCACACCGGCTGGCTCAGGCCGTTCAATGTGGTTCCCACATGCACCCAGCCCTCGTGCACCTCCAGCAGACGGAGATCCCGCTCGCTGAACATGGCATTCTGCCGCAGCTTGACGTAATCGATGCCGGCGGCCGCGTCGGAAATGATGCCATCGCTGATCATCACCCGGACTTCCTGGGCCGAGCCGTTGAACACCAGATTCAGCCGTTCCTGCAGAATTTTGACGGCTTCCGACGCGGGGATCGACCGTTCCTCATCCTTGAGAATCAGGCTGCGGTCGATGTTCTGCAGCGTGTCGGACATCATCACGCCGAGGTCGGCCAGCGTGGGCTCCCCCGCGTGAAAGACGTCGCTGGCACTGCCGTACAGCTCCTGCGACAGATTGGAGAACTCCGGCTGACCGCGGTGCTGCAGCATGCGGATGACGGTTGCGTACTCGCGGCACATCCGCTGCATGATGACGCCCACCGGACTGAACTGCCCGAGACGGTTCTGAATATCCCGTTCGAGCTGGTGGAAGTCGGCCAGCAGGGCCGGTGGGTCAAATCCGGGAGGCCGGCTGGCATACCAGTCGGCATCGACGGGAGGCAGGTTCTTGCCACCCGAAGCGAAAAATGCCGCCTCGACGGTCTCGTCCCACTTGATCGCATCCAGAATACGAATGGGCCGCTGCAGCTCAACCAGCCTGTCGGACAGGTCGAGGATTGTCTGACGGTAGGTTGGATTCTCTGCAGTGGCCAATCAGAAACTCCCGACGCAAAAAGACAGACAAGCGAAAAAGTCCCCCGGTGACCGCCGATGGCACACCCGGGCGGAGTCGAGGCAGACAGCACAGAAACAGCCACCGGACGTTTCTCCGGCAGAACTCCAGTCTGTTACACTGGAATCCGGGGTTCCGCAAGACCGGCCCCCCTGGCGGGGTGCGTATCAGCGTATAGATCTGCCCCACCCGAAACCAGCATTCCCCGTGCTGTATCGCGGAAAGCTGTTCCTGCGGGAAAGCAGGCGTGCAGTTGGGCTGGTGGTCTGGATGCAGCCGAGGTCCGCAAGCGCAGGCGGATGCTGCAGCAGAAAATCATGACACAGAATGCTGCCCGCGGGCAGGATCTGTGCACAGAGACAGAAGGGCCAGCATGATTCTGGAAGGGATGGTCACCACGATCGATACCAGCGGTACCGTGAACGCGGCGCCCATGGGGCCACTGGTCGACGAGACCATGCAGCAGCTGGTGCTGCGTCCGTTCCAGACCTCGCGGACGTTCGCCAACCTGGCCGAGACGGGCGAGGGCGTGTTCCATGTGGTGGATGATGTGCTGCTGCTGGCCCGGGCTGCGATTGGCCGGCTGGAGCAGGAACCGCCCACCATCCCGGCCAGCGTCGTTTCCGGGCGGGTGCTGCAGGATGCCTGCCGCTGGTATGAATTCCGCGTCCGCAGCATGGACACCAGCAGCCCCCGCAGCCGCCTGGAGTGTGAAGTCGTTCATACGGGTCGCCTGAAGGATTTCTTCGGCCTGCACCGGGCCCGGCATGCAGTGATTGAAGCCGCCATTCTGGCGACCCGGCTGCACCTGCTTCCCGCCGACGACGTGGAACGGCAGTTCCTGGCCCTGGCCGTGCTGGTGGAGAAAACGGGCGGGCCGCGGGAGCACGAAGCATTCACCCTGCTGGACGATTACCGCCGCAGGGCGGCTGCCATGGCCACCGATCCTGCTGCGGCGGATGTCTGCTGACATGGTCGATTCGCAGCAGCACCCACCCGGGACACACCGGGCCAGTCTGTCCCGCACGCAGGGCGATCGCCCGGAAGGCAGCCGCATGGAGGTTGACCTCGCCGGAGGCGAAGCTCCCGGTTGCGACCGCATCGTGCGAATCCAGACCGGTGCCCGGCTGCACTTTGGCCTGCTGGCCGAAAAGAACGAGGCGGGCCGGTCGTTTGGCGGCTGCGGAATGATGATCGGCCAGCCCGGCTGCGACCTGGAACTGCGGCTGACAGAAGAGCGCAGCGGCGAGGCCAGCAAATCGGGAGGCCTGTCGATTACCGTCCCGGAAACGCTCGACAGCCGGGACTGGTGCCGGGAGCGAATCCGCCTGGTCTGGGAACGCTGCCTGCGACCTGACACCGGCGGTGACGTTCGCGGGGGCAGAGGCGGTGCCGGATTCAGGGAGCAGGGCAGGGGAGCGGTTGAAGTGGTCGTTCATGCGGCCGTTCCACCACACCGCGGCCTGGGAGCCGGCACGCAGCTGGCGCTGGCGGTCGCCAGCGGGCTGGCACTGCTGCAGGGACGGTCTGTTCCCGCCGCAGCCGTACTTGCCGCACAGACGGGCCGGGGGCTGCGGTCCGCCGTGGGGCTGCACGGTTTTCTCCAGGGCGGTTTTCTGGTCGATGGCGGCAAACAGCCGGGTGCAGTGGCTGGCAGTCTGGCGACCCGGGTTCCCTTTCCCGCGGACTGGCGGGTGGTCCTGCTGGCACCGGTGCATCAGGAGGGCCTGTCCGGAGAACGGGAAGTTCGGGCTTTCGAGCAGGCGGTGCGTATTCCAGCCGATGTCACGAACGAGCTGTGCCGGACAATTGTGATGGAGCTGCTGCCGGCACTTTCCGAAAGCGATTTCCACGGATTCAGCCGCGCCCTGTATGAATACGGCTGCACCGTGGGCGAGTGTTTTCGGCCGGCTCAGGGGGGACGGTACGCCACACGGGAACTGGATGCGCTGGTGGGGCTGCTGCGGAAGGCCGGCGTGGCCGGAACCGGCCAGACGTCCTGGGGACCGAGTGTGTTCGCCCTGTGTGCCACAGCGGCCGAGGCGGAAGACCTGGCACAGGCCGCCAGGGGCGGAATGATTCCCGGCGCCGGTCCACTGCCCTGTGCCTGTACGGTAGAAGTATCTACTCCACTCAATCGGGGTGCGACGCTGACGGGCCGCCCTGCCGCAGACCTGCTGCCGGGCAGCTGAAGCACAACCCTCCCGCGAAACACCCGAACAGTACCTCTTGTGTCAGTTCAGCCGGACGTAGTGAATATGTCGCACACTTCAGCAGCAGAACCTGGTTCGGACTGATCGCGGCTGTAATTGCCTGGTTCGCCTGCTACATTGAATTGTGGCAGGCGGGTGGCGCAGACCATCTCCAGTCGCTACCGCAGGGCATCTGCCGCGGGTTTTCCGCGGCAGAAGAACAGGCCCGCTGCTGGCATCCAGGATCCGAGACGGGATGAGCTGATGGCGATTTCGCTGAATTCGTGCCCACAGTGTTCCACACCCCTGCTGCCGGATACGGCGCAGTGCCCGAACTGTTCGCACGTCCTGAACGAGGAACAGGCAGTAGAAACCAGCGGCAGCAGTTCGTCGCAGCCCTCTGCGGACCAGCCTTCCGCCACGGAGACTCCCTGCGGTTCCTGCGGCGAGCTGGTGCGGATCGGTTCGGTTCGTTGCTGGAACTGTGGTGGCTTCATGCGGGAGGACATCGCCGAGATGTACCGCTCGATGAAATCCTCCAGACCGCCGGTGATGTACAGCGATGCCCCACCGGACGAAGAATCGTCCAGCTCTGTTGAGGCCGACGAAAGCGACTTCGAGCTGTCTCACAGCATGCTGGAAGACAGCACGATTGATGACGGAGAAATCTCCGACGACACGGATTTTGATCTGGCCGCTGGCGTCAGCAGCGACGATGGCGAGGCCGACAGTTCCTACGACATGCCGACCTACTCCATGGACACGCCGGAAGTGTCTGCGGAGAACGCTGACAGCCCGACCGCGGAAGCTGCGGCAGCAGCGACGGAGCCAGCGGCCGATGCGGTCGCCGACGACGACGAGGCAGGTGCCGACTCTGGAAAGTCCGCCAGCCCCGCGGCTGAAGGCGGAGACGAGGAAGCGACTCCCGAGAAAACGGCCGGTGCGGATGAACCCGCCGCCGGGGCAGAAAAGGCAGCCAGTGCGGCGGGTGGGAGCAGCCCGGATCACTCGGTGGCGACCGGAGGAGACGCCCTGCTGCAGATCGCCATGCAGGAAGAAGAGGAATCCGGCCAGCGGCGTGGCCGTCGCCGTTCCACTGGCAGCCTGCGGATTTTCTGTCCCTACGGTCACCGGGTGGATGTCCAGGAACGGCATCGGGGGAAACTCGGCCGCTGCCCGAAGTGCCGCTCGCAGTTCATTGTTCCGGAGCAGACCCTGGAATCACTGATGGCACTGGCCCGCCAGGCCCGGGCGGAAAACAAGAAGGAAGCTGGCGGGGAAGAATCGAAAGAACCTTCACCCGGCGGTCGGTTCAGCGTCTGGCTGAAGGATGTGCGGGTTCACTCGGTTGACCCCACGAAACTCAAACTGCGTCCCGGCAGCCTGGAGAGCAGCTACCAGCCCATGGATCTCGGTCTGGCCGACGATGGATTTCTGCTGGTCGATCTGCAGAAGAAAGGCGGCATGTTCGGCGGCGGCCCGAAGAATGTGGATGCCGAACGCGAAGCCATGCTGGCCCATCTCTCGGCCGATGGTGAGCTGAAAGACCTGCCGGCGGTCGAACACGTTTTCTACGGATCCGAAGAAGCCGGCAATGTGAATGTGGTTCAGCCGGCCCCCTATGTTCATGAATCCATGTTCGCCGGAGTCCCCGTGTTCGGCGAAGGGCGGATCGCCGTGCGACTCCCGGAAGCCGGCAGCAGCGGAACCCTGCGGTTTCTGTCCTTCGGACTGGCCGAATTCCGCAAACTGCAGCAGGAATTTGAGAAACGCTACGAGATCCGAAACTTCGGAGCAACAGCCGGCATCCCGCTGGAGGATTCCTTCTCCGAGTACGAATGCCACTACACGGAGAACCCGATCAAGGCAGTCGATTCGTGGGAATTCTACGAGGCGGATCCGCAGAGCAAAGTGGAGCTGGCCGGCTGGAAGTGCGGTGCGTGCGGGCTGGTGGTGAGTGAAGATGCCCGCCGCAAGGAGAAAATCGGCGGTCGCAATCCCAGGGGTCTGGCGAAGGCAAAGTGCCCCAAATGTGGCGGGGTCTTCGGCAGCAACCCGCTGTACGCCCTGTG
>JAGQPV010000184.1 GCA_020426545.1 Planctomycetaceae bacterium | reverse complement strand
GACCACGGGGTGCTCGTCCTGCTGCGCGAATCCCGGATTGCGCCAGTTGCACTTCGGATCGACGGCGAACTGGTCAATGCCCCGTTCGGCCGCGGGACGAAAAGCCAGACTGCCCCGCGCGCCGGTCTCGGCAGTCGTGGTGTAGCCCGCCTCGGTGACGAACTGCCGGAACTGGTCCACGGTCACTTCGGTGGCTGCAATGCGGAACGGCCGCGTCAGCTTCACCCGATGCGCGGGACGGGCATCGTGCGAGCCGACACCACCCGTGCTGAAGGGGTGATTCCTGCGGAGCTGGTTCCCGTGCATCGCACCGCGAACATACTCACCGGGCGGGAAGTAGATCAGCTCCAGGCCAATGACGTCGGTGACCGCGCCAGGCAGCTCGCCGGCAACGGCAGCATGACTGCACAGCGCCCCGGAAAGTACAGGCATGATCAGAACGGTCAGCAGGATCGCAGCCAGGCCGGCCACACCCCGCAGTCGGCACTGGCGAAGCAGCTCAGCCATCGATCAGCTCCTTCACCACGCCCGTGCTGTCGTGCAGCGGGCCGCCGGGAACTTCCACCCCGGCCCGGTCCAGCATGGTCGTCCACAGGTTGGCCAGCGGGGTATTCTCCGGCAGGCGAAGGTGTCCCTTGTGCCGGATGCCCAGGCCGCTGCCACCGCTGAGGACCGTCGGCAGCAGATCCCGACTGTGGCCGATACCCATCCCGCTGCTGAAGCCCAGCAGCGTGCGGTCGAGCAGGGTGCCATCGCCCTCGGGGATCGACCTCAGCCGCCGCAGGAAGTGGGCCCAGTGCCGCATGTAGATCGTATCGGCCTTTGCCAGCTCTTCCAGATTCTGCGGGTCGTTGCCGTGGTGCGTCAGCGAGTGATAGTCCTTCGACAGTCCCCATTCCGGATACGACCCGCCTCGGAGTTCCGTGCGGACGACGTAAGTAATCACGCGGGTGGAGTCCGTCTGGAAGGCCAGCGCGATCAGATCGTACATCAGCCGGGAGTAGGTCTCGTACGAGAACTCACCGTCCAGATCAGGAGAGATCGGCGCGGCATAATCGCCAATGCCCTCCAGCTGCGGAGTCGGCCTCGGCCGCGTCGACCACTGCACCTGCCGTTCAAGCTGCTTCTCCAGCTCCCGCACCGAGTGGAAGTACTGGTCGAGCTGCCGGCGGTCGGACTGCCCGAGCTTCTTCTGCAGGCGGTCCGCATCCCGTTTCACCAGGTCCAGCACGCTCTGGCGGTGGCGGACATCGGTATCGAAGTTCGCCTGCTGCCGGGCCGTGGGCGGACGGAACAACCGGTCAAACAGCACGGTGGGATCGTTCCAGGCGGGCAGCGGCACGCCCTGGCGGTTCCACGAAAGCGTGGCCAGATCGGTACCGCCGTAGCCGGTGCCCCGCTTGATCGACAGCTGCAGCGAAGGAAACCGTGTGTCCCGGCCGATGGCCTCCGCCGCGAGCTGATCGAAGGAGACGCCCTGCTTCTCTTCCCGGGGCACGCCGGTCGTGAAGGCGTAAGTTCCCTTGTGCCCACCGCCGTGCTGCATATAAGTGCCGGAGAGCACGGTAAACTGGCCGCGGTGCTCTTCGAGTGGTTTCAGGATCCGTGGCATCCGGAAGTCGGGGCCTTCTTCGTCGGGAAAGAACTGGCGGACGTTCATGCCCATCCCGAAGTAGAAGATTCCCAGCCGCGGCGTGACCTCCGGCTCCGGCAGCGCGAACGCCGAGGAGGGCATCATCGCCTCCAGGTAGGGGAGCGCCAGCATCGCTCCCGACCCACGCAAAAATGTGCGGCGGGACAGATGGGGCCTGAGCGTCATGCCTCGATCCTTTCAGCGGGCTGGTCATGCCGGACGTCGCAGGGGAAATACCACCGATGCAGGCGACCAGAGCGGGTGACGCCACAAGTTTACAGAATGCGCAGGTGATCCGCCTCGTATTTCATCAGCAGAAAAAGGGGCAGTACGAAAATCGGGTGTCGTCGGCTGGCGAACGACCCGCAGTTAAACGAACAGACGGGCAGCGAATTCGCTGCCCGTCCTGCGAAATATCGCTGAAGACATACGACCTTCCGCTTCCCGGACCCTGCTGCTGCGGAAGCTGGCCTGGTTCTCACCGTAGCGGAATGAAGGCGTAGCCGTCCTGCTGGTAGTTCACCAGCGCCGTGAGGCCGGAAACCGCCAACTCGACCGATTTGTCGGTCTGCGCCGGCTCGAAACCCTTGCGGGTCAGCGACTGACCGCAGACCAGCAGTTCCACACCGGTCTCCCGCAGCTTGCGAAACAGCGGCAGGTTGGGGTTCCGGGCGGCCCCATATTTCTCCGCCCAGGCCTTGTCGTTCAGAGCAAGGTACGTGGCGTCCCCGTGCAGAACGACAGTGATCCGCACGCCGGCTGGTTCCTTACCGGCAGCGCCGTAGATATTGATGAACCGAGCCAGTTTGTCGGCAGTGCTGCTGAGTTCATCGGGAGGCCCGCCGCCCGTCATATCGACCAGCAGCTTCGAACCGTGCCGTGGCTGAGCGGCCGCATCGGGAAAGGCCGTCACCCGGCCGAATCCGTCGATTGTCGCTGGTTCGGGAGTACCACTGTCCCGGTCTCCGGCAGCGAGGGTCAACACGGCCGCCACCATCACCAGTCCACCGGCAAGGCACAGATTACGAATCATCATCAAGTCTCCAGCTCTACGGGAAATCGGAGGAGCAAAAGGGCGCGATCTCAAGCTCTGCCTTTGAGCATGCCCCGCCAGTACAGCAGTGGCAACAGATACTTCTTCAGCAGATACATGCTGCGGCGTTCCTTCGACTGATCGAAGGGGAAGGTTTCCGCCGGGTTCCGGTCGTAGTCGAACTCGGCCAGCACCAGCGATCCATAACCGGTCACAAGTGGACACGAAGTATAACCATCGTACTTTGCGGTCAGCGGCCGGTCCTGCATGGCAGCCCTCAGGTTCTTCACCAGAACGGGAGCCTGTTTGCGGATGGCAGCGCCGGTTTTCGAGGTCGGCAGACTGCTGCAGTCTCCCAGCGCAAATACGTTCGGGAAGCGGGGGTGCTGCAGCGTTTCGGGATTCACTTCAACCCAGCCGCCTTCTCCGGCCAGCCTGCTCTCTGCCAGGAATTTCGGGGCACTCATCGGCGGCGTGACGTGAATCATGTCGTAATGCACCACGGCCTCTGTGCCGGTATCCAGATTTTCGAACACGGCCTCGTGTGCCTCCGGCCGGATTTCGACCAGGTTATGCCGGAACATGGTCTCGATGCCTTTCCGCTCGATCACCTGTTCCAGTGTGCGGCGGTATTTCTCGACCGCGAAGATAGCAGCACCGGCGTGGGCAAAGATCACCCGACTGCGGTCACGCACACCGACCCTCTGAAACCAGTTTTCCGCCAGGTAGCAGATCTTCTGCGGAGCGCCACCACATTTGATGGCACCGGCCGGCTGCGTGAAGACAGCCGTTCCCCCCTTGAAGTTGCGGATGTTCTCCCAGGTGGAGTTCACGTACTCGTACGCGTAGTTGCTGCATACACCGTCTTTACCGATTGACTCCTTCAGGCCGCGAATGCCGTCCCAGTTGATCTGGATGCCGGCCGCCACCACGAGCCAGTCGTAACCGACGCGAGTCCCTTCCCGCGTGAGCAGCCAGTTATGATCGGGATGGAACTCGGCCACGCCCTCCTGCAGCCAGGTGACCTTCTTCGGAATGACGGCCGCCTCGTCCCGCTCGGTCTGCTCCCGCGAAGCCGCACCGGCTCCGACCAGTGTCCACAGGGGCTGGTAGTAGTGCTTCTGTGCCGGGTCGATCACAGCCACGTCGGTGCTGTTGAACCAGCCCCGCGTCATCCTGGCGGCCACCGTAATTCCAGCAGTCCCTCCGCCGACAACGACCACACTGTGATGGACTTCCCGCTTCCACGAGCGCTCGCGGGCCTGCTCGCCGTCGGTGACCGGTGCTGTTGCTTCACCGACTGACTGATGATGGGTTGCCGCCATGATGATGCCCTTCCGCAGGAGAAATGATTCGTGAAGAGTAAGCAGAATGAGCCACACTGACAGCGACATTCCGTCCCCAGCCGCCGCCAAATGCCCGGGGAACCTCTTTAGCCAGAACGAACAACCCCATTCCCACCAGAAACACGGCGAACACCCGCCGCAGTACCTGCTGATTGATGGCGCCGCCGATCCGGTGACCGGCGACCGAACCAACTGCTCCCAGCAGCACAAACAGTCCAATCGTGCCCCAGTCGATGGTGAGATGCTGTGTCTGCAGAACCCCCAGATACTTCAGAAATCCGCTGCCCGATTTGAGGGCGATGATCGGCAGACTGGTGGCGACGGCGATCCGCATCGGCAGGCGTCCGAACACCACCAGCGCGGGAACGATGAGGAATCCTCCTCCCACACCGACCAGACCGGTGAGCACCCCGACCGCCAGCCCTTCCAGCACGATCTTCCACCAGGCGTGCTGCAGTTGCGGCACCGCCTCCCGCAGCCCGCCCGAACCGACAGGCGGGTGCGGTGCGTCTGACGTGCGGCGGCGGAACATCATCCACGCGGCCAGCAGCATCACCACCGCAAACAGCGTGAGCTGGGCGGCACCGGCCACGTACTGCGAAAGCCACGCACCGCCCCACGTGCCGGCCATTCCGGGAACACCGAAGAACAGCACGTTCTGCCAGTTGACCTGGTGACTGCGTGCATAGGGCAGGGCTCCCACCAGGGCAATCGCCCCCACGATAGCCAGTGATTCGGCAATAGCGGCCTTCTCGTCATGCCCCAGCAGATAAACCAGCGCCGGCACGGTCAGAATCGATCCCCCCGATCCCAGCAGTCCCAGCGACACCCCGATCAGCAGTGCCCCGACAACGATGTCCATTGCTCGCCCTCCGGCACAGCCCGCGACACTCCATACGAAATGTCGCCAGCCGGTTGAACAATTTGCCTTCCCGACCATTCGACCGCGGCCGAACCAGAGCGGTCGGGCGAGTCAGTCCATGATTTCACAGAGCCAGTCAGCCGGTTACCGTCGGATAGCCGGCCGCCTGCCAGGCAGACATTCCTCCGACCACATTGGCCACATCGTCGTAGCCTTCCCGCTTGAGGAATGACGCTGCGATGCTGCCGCGGTAGCCGGAACCGCAGATCACCGAGACCGGCCGATCCCGCGGAACGTCGGAAAACCGCTCCTGCAGCTTCCCGCCATGCACATGGATGGCGCCGTCAATGTGTCCCGCGTTCCATTCGCCTTCGGTGCGCACGTCGAGCACAGTCATCCGTCCGACCCCGCTTTTGAGACGGTCGGCCAGCTGCTGCACCGACTGCGTCCCCAGGGTGTCCAGCGGGTAGCCGCTCGTTTCCCATGAATCGAGACCACCCTGCAGGTAGCCCTGTACATCGTCGAAGCCGACACGCAGCAGATGCGTGGTGACTTCAGGCATCTGCGCGGCGGTGTCGGTCACAATCAGCGTGGGGCGATCATAAGGCAGCACCCAGCCGGCCCAGGTCGGCAGGTTGGGACTGAACGGAATATTGATCGACCCGGGAATATGTGCCGCGGCGAAAGCTTCCTTGCTGCGAACGTCGAGAATCAGACAGTTGTCGCACACGCGGTTGTGGACGTCTTTCGCACTCCACCGCTTCTGGCCGGGCAGTTCGGGACCGATGATCGCCGGCCCCTTCCGGTTGACCTTCTTCATCCGCAGGAAGTACGGCGGGGCCAGCGGCATCTGCGACATCAGCCGGTCGACCCATTCCTGCTCGGGCAGTTGCTGCAGCGCGGGGTTGAATCGCCGTTCGTATCCCACAGTCGACGACCGCCGCGAACTGATCGCCTTGCCGCACAGCGAGCCAGCCCCGTGCGCCGGGAAAATCTCGGTAATATCCGGCAGGGCGGGCAGCTTCTCGAATACGCTGGCATACAGCTGATGGGCCAGCTCCTTCTTCGCTTCCTCGCCCAGCAGATCGGGCCGGCCCACGTCTCCCACGAACAGGAAGTCGCCCGTGAACACCAGCCACGGCGTATCGGCACTGCGGCTGTTGTCGTACAACGCCCACGACACGTGCTCCGGCGTGTGCCCCGGCGAATGCACCGCCTGCAGCCGGATGGATCCCACCCGCACCTCGTGCCCGTCGGCCGCTACATGGTCGGCATACGGTGGGGTCCAGTCGGCCCCGCCCAGACCGGAACAGTGAATCTCCGGCTCTCCGTTCAGGCGGGCCTTCAGTTCCCGGGCGCCACTCACAAAGTCCGCATGCACGTGCGTCTCCAGAATGTGGCGGATATGCAGGTCATTCTCCCGGGCATACTGCACGAAGTCTTCGACGTCCCGCGTGGGGTCAATCACGGCCGCCTCGCCGGTCCGCTCGTCTCCCACGATGTACGAGGCAATTGCCAGCCCGGGAACAAAACGCTGATAGAGCAGCATGACTCATTCCTCTCCGGAGAAGAACCGGCTACCGCCGCAGCCTCACCTGGCCGCACCGCAGTACCCGGAATGTGTAATCGTCCCTCAGTAACGGCACTTCACCGTCGCCCGATACGACATCAGCCGATACGGCATGCTGGACCGTCGCCCCGGATCTGATTCCACGGCATCTTTGCCAGTACCATCGCCATGCCGCAGGTATCGGTGATGCCGGCAAACATCAGCCCCGCGCCCACAAATGCCGACAGCCCCGCGAACCAGGGGTGGACCGTCATCGCCAGTACGGCCCCCACCAGCACCAGGAAGCCGGCCGCAATCCGCACCTGGCGCTCGAGAGAGATGGCCTTCTTCCCGCGGACGACCGGCAGCCCGGCCTGGTCCCACGCCTGGGTACCGCCCTCCACGTTCACCACATCGGTATAGCCTGCCGCGGTGAACTTTTCGCAGGCCTGCTTCGCCCGACTGCCGGAGCGACAGATCACGTACAACGGCCTGGCTGCCGAGCCATTGCGATCGGCCATGACTCCTGCCGGATCAAGCGAATCAAGGGGCACATTCCGCGCTCCCTCGGCATGAACTTCCCGAAACTCAACGGGCGTTCGGACATCGACCAGTTCCACAGGCTCGCCGCTGTTTCGCAGCTCCTGCAGCTTCTGCGGTGAAATCGTCGTGATACTCATCAGCATCCTCCTGGAAAGTTGCCTCGCGGACGACCTGCCGCACATCGGCTCGTTATATCGCTACTATTCGATATATGGCGGGAAATAAGAGACGCGGATCACTCTCCGCCACCAAACCGGCTTTCGATGCACTGCATGATGTTCGCCAGATGGGGCTCGACCACTTCGTAGTACGTCTTTCGTCCCTCTTTTTCGCTGGTCAGAAAGCCACACCGCTGCATCAGCCGCAGATGCTCCGATGCCATGTGACTGGGGATCTCGCAGCTTTCGGCCAGCTCTCCCACGGTGTACCGGCCCTGCAGCAGCAGTTGAACGATCCGCAGCCGGTGCGGATGTGCCAGAATCTTCAGGCACTCGGCCGCATGGCCAAGCGCTTCCAGATCCGTCAGCCGGGGCTGGGCAGGGGTGTCGTTCTTTGAGTGTGCCATGGTTCCCTTTCTCTACCGCTTATTATATCGGCACCTCCCGACATGTCAATACAGTTCAGAACCTCCGGCGGAACGATTTTTCTGCAGGAAACCAGCCGGCGCCGTTACCAGTACAGCAGGCATCGCCTGCCCGCCAGGAGCCGCTGTGCCCACCACCGTTCGGGCCTTCAATTGCTCCTGCCAGTCCGGCGCAGAGCCCGGCCGGGCAGGGCCCCCGTGTGTTCGCCATTCTCCAGAACCGGCTGACCGTTGACCAGCACATGCCGGATCCCGGTGCTGTACTGAAACGGTTCGGAGTAGGCCGACCGGTCGATGACCGTCTTCGGGTCGAACACGGTGATATCCGCGTATTGTCCGGGCCGCAGCAGGCCGCGATCGGTCAGGCCGACTTTGGCGGCGTTCAGCGAAGTCATCTTGCGGACCGCATCCTCCAGACGCAACAGCCCCAGTTCTCTGACATACACGCCAAGCACCCGCGGAAAGGTGCCGAAATTGCGGGGATGCGGATTGCCACGTCGCAGCGGGCCAGCGATAGCATACGCGGAACCATCCGACCCGACCGAACACCACGGTTGTTGCAGAGCCAGGGTCATGTCGTCCTCGGTGTGGTGGGCGAAGACCGTACCGACCGAGCCGTCCTCTTCCAGCAGAATCTCGAACAGCTCGTCCAGCAGATCGGCATTCGGGCGTCCCGTGGTCCGTGCAGCCATCACGCGGTCCATCGTCAGGCCGCGAAACGTGGTGTTCCCGCTGACCAGCATCCGACTCCAGTCGCCCCCGACGGCTGTGTAGTGGTTGTACCAGCCCTCCACCCCATGCTCGATATCGTGCTTCATCCGCTTCCGCATTGCCGGATCGCGGAGACGCTCCAGCAGTTTCTGACGCCCGCCTTCATGTGCCCACGGCGGAATAATGCTCACCAGATTGTTATTGCCCCGGGTATAGGGATACACATTCGCCTGCACATTGATCCCCTCCCGCCGCGCCGCGGCGATCAGTTCCACGACCTCATCCATTCGGCCCCAGAACTTCTGATCGGCAATTTTCAGATGAATCACATCGACCGGAACGCTGGCCCGCCGACCGATGTCGATTGCCTCTTTCACCGACTCGAAGACCCCGGTGCCCTCATTACGGATATGCGTGGAATAAATCCCGCCGTGCCGGGCCACCACACGGCACAGGGCGACGATATCGTCCGTCGTCGCCAGGGAGCCGGGCGGCATCATCACCTGGCTGGAAAGTCCGAGGGCCCCCTCTCGCATGGCCTCGTCAACGAGTTTCCCCATCCCGGCGATCTGCTCCTCCGTGGGACGGGCGAACGATTCGCCCATCACCGACCGCCAGACATTGTTCAGTCCGACATACGAGGCAACATTCACCGAGACGCCCGCATCGTCCACCACATCAAAGTAGCCGCCGAGCGTGGCCCACTCTCTTTCTTTGCCGCGAACCGTGCGCGGCCTGGGAGACAGCTTGCCGCGGTACGGGCCGGCGGAGTTTCCTTCGCCCAGAATCTCCGTGGTGACTCCCTGACGGATTTTGCTTTGCGCCTGTCCGTCTTCAAGCAGCAGAAAGTCGGAGTGCGAGTGAATATCAATGAATCCCGGCGCCACAATCAGGCCGGAAGCATCGATCTCCCGCTCCGCTGTTCCGGTCACCCGCCCGACAGACACAACGCGATCGCCGCGAATCGCCACATCGCCCCGGAACCACGGATTGCCCGTGCCATCGACAATGCGACCATTCCGGATCACCAGGTCATAGTCGGCAGCCATCAGGGGCGGGCCAATCAGGCCCAGCAGGACCACCACTGCGGGAAGGAATGATCGTGGCATCAGACAATTCCGATTTTCGAGGGACATCGAGGCGGGAGGGCCACACGCGTCACGCATCGTACCACGATTTCCCCCTGCCGTGCCGCCGTGCACTTACCGCCGCGTCCCTGCAGCCGGTTGCTTGAAAGCCCAACGGGCAACCTGCATGATGAAAACTGGTGGCGAGAGATCCTGTGAATCGCCTGCTGATATGGTCAGGCAGCGGAGACGACCATCTGGC
>JAGQPV010000183.1 GCA_020426545.1 Planctomycetaceae bacterium | reverse complement strand
GCTATGGGCATGGCACACACGTGCGATGGCATAAGCACCATCAGTGAACGGCCCAGGGTGCCATGCCCACGCTTGCGTGGGCATGTTCTGCCGACGTTTTCTGTCCGCAGTCATACACCACATGCCCATCCCGCTGTCGCGGCTATGGGCATGGCACACACGTGTTGTGGCATGCGTGCCATGAGTGACCTGCAGACGCTCAGACGAGTTCGCGAATCGGCTGGCGAACCTCTGTCAGGTACTGGGGCCGGCCGCTGGGGTCGGTGATCGTCGTGCCGCTCAGATCAAAGCCCAGCCGGTGATAAATTGTGGCGAAGACGTCCTGATAAGTCACCGGCCGTTCGCGGGGAACGCTCGCGGTGCGGTCGGTTTCGCCAATCGCCTGGCCCGTCCGCAGGCCGCCACCCGCCATCAGGC
The DNA here is from genome assembly GCA_020426545.1 of Planctomycetaceae bacterium. Lineage (GTDB taxonomy): Bacteria > Planctomycetota > Planctomycetia > Planctomycetales > Planctomycetaceae > JAGQPV01. The sequence continues at coordinate 9,346 of JAGQPV010000183.1, read as the reverse complement.
AGGGGCCCACCCGTGGCCAGTGATGCCGCCCGCCTGTCTTCGGGTCGACTCGCGGCGTGCGGCCGAACTCGCCCCACACCACAATCGTGGTGGTCTCCAGCAGGCCCCGTTCCTCCAGATCGGTTACCAGGGCGTGCAGCCCGTGGTCGACCACCGGCAGCAGCTGCCGCATGCGGGGAAAGTTGTTCCGGTGCGTGTCAAAATCGCTGATCGACACACTCACGCACCGCACACCCGCTTCGATGCAGCGGCGGGCCAGCAGCAGCTTCCGGGGGGCCTCCGGTCCTTCCGACGTGGTGGAGGGTTCCCATCGCCCCGCCGCAGCCGTGTAACGGGCCAGCATGGCCGGGTCTTCCCGCGACAGATCCATCGCTTCGGCGAACTGGCCGGAAGTCAGCATCGAGGCGGCCTGCTGACCGAAGCGGTCCATGGCTTCCATCATGCCGCTGGCGTCAATCTCGCGGCGAATGCGGTCCAGCTGGCCCAGCAGGGCCCGCCGGTCGTCCAGCCGCTCGAGGCTCAAATCCGGGTTCAGTCGCATGCTGACCGTGTGGTCTTTTCCCAGCCGGGCCAGTTCGCCCTTCATTCCCTGTTCCAGCTCCCGCTCAAACAGGGCGGAAATATCCGGCCGGAACGGTGCATACGACGGCCCGAGAAACCCCGGCCGGGCACTGTTCCGCACCATGGGCCGGCCCTGCATCAGATCAACAAAAGCGGGGGCCACGTCTTCGGCCGAACCCCGCAGCTTCGACACCACGCAGCCCACAGCCGGCCGGCCGCCCAGCGACTGAAGGTCCCGTTTGGCATAGCCCGACTGGCACTGAAAGGCATCGTGCGCGCCGGCGGAATCCGTCAATGTGCGAATGAAAGCAAAACGATCGGCGATGGAGGCCACCCGCGGCATCAGCTCGGAAATCTGCAGACCGGGAATCTGCGTGCTGATCGGCGAGAATTCACCGCGAATCTCCACGGGCGCTTCGGGCTTCAGGTCGATCGTGTCCAGCTGCGGCGGACCGCCATCCAGGTGGATGTTGATCACCGCCTTTTGTGAAGAACCTGCGCCCGCGGCCGCTTCCGCCCGCAGCAGATCGGCCAGGGTGAGGCCGGCAAAACCCATGGCTCCCGCCCGCAGAAACGAGCGGCGGGGAATCTGATCGCAGTGGCGGACGGTACGCCCGAGGAGGGAGAGCATTGGCGACAGCTCCGGCAGGCAGGTATCAGGCAGGAAGGCGAAACCGGTGCCCGGCACCTCTCACCTGAGGGACCGGGCCGACCGGCTGATCATTATAGCATCGCATCGAAATATGAGAATGCGTTTCGCGTGCGAGCAGATGATTCTGTACACCATCGGGCTCAGCAGCTGTCACAATGCGTCCCGCTGACATGAGCCACTCCATGTACCATGACAATCGGGGCGGAGCGGTCAGATCTCTTCGTCCACCAGTGTGACATGGCGGAAGTACCGCTGATCTTCAAGGGAGGCCCCCAGGGCCGCGATGACCAGTGCCACCGAGGCGACATGCGCCGCCAGAGACAGGTACTGTGGCAGTCCGATCTGTTGCACCGACGCCGCCCAGTTCTCCACCACCGACCTGTGGAACAATGTCATCCCGACAGTCAGGGTCGCAGCGAACAGAATCAGGAACGTCGTGAAGATCCCCAGCAGAACGATCACCGGAATCGAAACCAGCGCGATGACCCGCTGCTCCTGGACGCCATGTGGCAGACGGCGAACGAGGAGCCGCTGCTGCAGGACAATGTAGCCCGTCGTGCCGAGCAGGCAGATGGCACTCAGAGACGAAGCGGCCACGCCGGAGAGACTCATCCCCAGTTCCCACGATTCGGCAGTCATCAGCAGAATCACGAGGGCCGACACGGCAGCAAACGCCAGCCGGCTCAGACGAATCGGAAACAGCCACGGCTCCGCTTTCAGGATGGCTCGCAGCAGTTCGCGACGATTGACCCAGGCACTGCGGAAGTAGAACGACGCGGAGGAGACCCGCTGGTAAAGTGCCTGCTCTTCCAGGCGCTGATCTGCAATCTCCCGGAGGGAGCTTCGCATCTGCTCCAGTTGCTGTGCCTCGAATCTCTGCGACTGGTCGAGTTCCTCAATCGTCTGAAAATCGAACATGCAGTTTGTCAGAGAGCCCTCGTGCTCCAGCCCGGTCAGATGCCCCAGACAATGCAGGGCCAGTGTCTCAATGCGCTGTGCCATCGTGCGCGTTCGCTCGGCGTCGTCACTGGCGGTTCTGGAGACTCCAGGATCGAGTCGGGCGGTCGAAATTACCGCTGCTCCCAGTGCGGTGGACAGCGCGGCCCACGGCGTCGCCTTCTCCTGGCCAACCAGAGGGGTTTCGGTAATCAGCACGGCGAAATCCCAGTGGCGAAGGTCACGGTCCGTTCCGGCGACATCCAGCAGTCGAATCACCCGCTCCTGCAGCTCAAGGAAGAATTCCTCATGCATGGTCAGCGGGAGTCTCCACTCGAACTCCGGGAACACCCGGTTCAGACGGGACAGAATCTGCTCCCGGGTCCGCAGGGCGGCCTGCAGATCAGCATCCTCCATCCTGCCCACCAGCACCCAGCCAATCTCGACAATCTGCCGGCCCGTGCCTGCGACGGTTTCGCTGTCTGACATGGTGTTCATCCTGAAGGCGGCCACCGACACGCCATCTGCCCGGCGCACCTTCTGCCCGGCCCTCCACCTGGCGGGACCGCAAACTGCCGGAACATCTGCTTCGTCTGGCAGGCACTGGCAGGGTGCTACTTCGTCTGCTCACTCAACGGAGGCAGGTTGTCCACCATTTTCCAGTCGATCCGTTGCATTTCCCCCAGAGTTGCCTTCCGCAGCTCGAGCAGCCGCTCGCGGTGGCCGGTTTCCAGAGCGAGGTTGGTCAGTTCTTCGGGATCATTGCTGATGTCGTACAGCTCTTCGATTTCGTCATCGGCCAGCGTGCGGATGTACTTGTGCTGTCCCTGCCGCAGCATGACGTACCACGGCACGCCCGCGATCTGCCGTTCTTCGGGATCATCCGGCAGCCGGTCCGTGTCGGTGCCGTAGGAACGGGCCGTGAAGACGGTCATCGCCGGGTGAGGCCATTCCGCATCCGGCTTGTGCAGCAGGGGCGTCAGGTCGTGGCCGTGCATCTTCCACGGCTGCTTGATGCCCGCTGTGGCAAAGAACGTGGGGGCCAGGTCCACACCCGCCACGGGATGTTCCACAACTTTCCCCTCCGGCAGGGTGCCCGGCTGGCTGATGATCAGCGGCGAACGGATGTTGGCATCGTACGGGGCCAGCTTCGTGGCGAAGCCGTGCTGCCCCCAGGCGAAGCCCTGATCGGAAGTGAACACGACCAGCGTGTTCTCCAGCTGGCCGGTTTCCTGCAGGGCGCCCACCAGCCGTCCCACCGCCTGATCGAGGCCCAGCACACCCTGATGATACTGCCGCACCCAGCCCGCCAGCGTATTGCCATGAATGCTGCCGGTGTGCTCCACCGTCTGCCCTTCAAACGGGCCGATCATCTGCGGCTCGCCATTCGGGCCGGGTTCCCACCGACCGATCTTCTGCATCCATTTCGGCTTGCCGGGCCGGGGAGCGAAAATGTCCTTTGGCGTGGGCACTTTGATATCGGGGTAGGCTTCCCGGTGCCGCACTGCCGGGGTGAACGGACCATGCACCGCACCATAACAGACCCACAGAAACCAGGGCCGGCCTTCCTGGCGGTGGTCGCCGCGAATGAAATCCTCGGCCAGGTTGGTGTAGTTGTCGGTGGAATAACCCCGCACCAGCTTCGTCTCGGTCTTCTGGTCGAGGCCGCTGAATTCCATGATCTGGTTGTAGAAGTAGTGGCCCGAATTCTGCTGATATTTCGGCCGGTTCCACACGGCCTGCCAGTCCCAGTCGCGACCGGCCCCCGTATCGGTGCCCGTGTGCCATTTGCCCACATGGGCCGTGGTGTAGCCTTCCGAACGAAACACCTTCGGCCAGAAGGGGCACAGATTCGGATCGTAGGTGCTGCCGGGGTACTCGCCCGCCATCCGCATCGAGTGCACACCCGGCTGATGCCGGCCCGTCAGAATGGTGGCCCGGCTGGGCATGCACCACGTGCCGATGAAGGCGTGCGCAAACCGCACACCACGGGCGGCCAGCCGGTCAATGTTCGATGTCTCCACCCAGTCGAAGGCTTCGGGATAACAGCTGACCGTCCGGTGCGAATGGTCGTCGGTGTAGATCAGCAGAATATTGGGCCGGCTCTCTGCCGCCTTTGCCGTCGAGGTCACCAGCAGGCAGACCGCCGCCAGCAGACTGGCCACCAGCATTGTGTCTCGAGAACCAGAAAGACTGGCCGAACCGGAAGCCCGTCCGTTACGTGGCATAACGTCTCCATCAGCTGCGGAACTGAAAGCGAATCTGAGAACTGTCCGCGGGCAGAGAACCCGCCGGGGACCGCACCAGCCTGTCACTGGAGACCAGCAGCAGACAGACGGCCAGTGCCATCGTATCGGTGATCGCCAGCGGGTGCCACAGCCGGGCCGGGATTGATTCTGCTGCTTACCTCAGATATCTACGAATCGACCTGCGCCTGCTGCCCGGCCGCATATTCCAGAGCCGACTCCGTCTGGCAGCCCACAATCGCGGGTGCCTCATGAATCAGACCGTCGTTCGCGAGTGCCTCCACCATGAACAGGGCAAAGTCCACGCGGCGGGTGCGGTTGCTCCGGAGAATCGGGTCGCCCACATGCCGGCTCCACACGGGCAGGCCCTGGCTTTCACCCTCCTCCAGATCGCTCCCGCGAACGACCGTCCATTTCGTGGAACTGGCGAATATCCGCCGGCAGGCTTCCACCTGGTCTTTCAGCTCGACCAGTCGCAGGATCCTGGCGATCCAGCCCGCCGCGGCCACCAGCCACAGGAACAGCTTCGAGTACACATCTTTGCCATCCCGGGTGATGTGCCACCCGCAGGAGAAGATCAGCCGGGCTTCGGGCTGTGCGTAGTCCAGCACAGCCTGAGCGGTGCCGGAGGCATACTTCTGCACACCCCACGGAACCAGCACCGTCAACACTCCGTCACACCCTGCCACCGCTTTGCGAATCAGTTCGCGGTCGTTCGTTGGCCCTGGCAGAATGGTGATGCGGTCTTGGAAGTCTTCGAGCTTGCCGACGCTTTTCTCCCGGCACACGCCCACCACTTCATAGCCCCGCTCCAGCGCATGCTGCACCAGATACTTCCCGAGTTTGCCCGAGGCTCCCACGATGCAGATCTTCATTCCCTGCTGCCCTTCCGGTCGTCATTTTCGGTTCCTCCGCTGCAGGCGGAACGTAACAGAACAGCGGCGGCCCTGCCGATCGACTGAACGGAATTTTCGGGAAGAAGCCCATTCCTCCACGGGAAATCTGCGAAAGGACTGGTAAGACGCGCCGCCAGATGCGAGGGTCTGCACGGTACATCGAACCGAGCGAGCGGCTCGCCACTTCAGCTGGCGGCTCCCGGTGATTCAGTTTTCAACGGCACTCAGCTCACGAGGCATGAGCAGCCGTGCCACAACGACTTCGATGTCGCTGACGGTGCGACGCAACTCACCGGTCAGATGAAGATCCTTCAACGGTTTGAAACGGTCGGCGAGAGCCTCCAGCTCCTGGGCAGCAGTCGCTGCAACCTGCTCCTGTACAGGAAACTTGACTTCGAGTTCTCGCAGGCGGGCCGCCCATTTGATTCTCTCGGTGTTCGCTCGTCGCAACTGTGCATCCTTCTGAATCTGGTCCGACTGGTTCCGCACCCGAATCCGACTTGCTGATTCATAAGCAGCATTGGCCTTCGCGAGCTTGGTGCTGGCCTGCCGTGCGTTGCTCCGCATGCCGTTCAGGATATTCGCCGCGCTGGAGGCCGCTTCGCTGGCCTGATCGATGGACGGCTCAGAGCCGAATTTGATCACCATTTCCCTCGAAAGTGACAGGATGTCGAATTTCAGGTGATTGATTCCGGGAGCATTCTTCAGACCGGAGGCTGTTACCTCCAGGGCGTTTCCGTTGGAAACGACCTGACAGAGATGCCCTGAACCAGAGTCGGCGGCGAGCTTGAATTCCGTTTCGTCGAATGCCGTCAGAACGGCGGTACCGGGCCTGCTGAACAGCCGCTGCCGAAAATCCCGGTCGTCCAGAAATGATGCAACCGCAGGAGCTGCTACATCGTTAATCGGCTGCAGTGCTGTCAGCCACAGTGATTTGCCGCTGGGCTCATCGATTGACAGAACACACTGCCGGATATTGTTCTGCAGTCCGCGCACGTCACGGTCTTTTGTCATCGCCCACGTCCAGACCAGCGAGCTCTCCTTCAGGCGGCAATCGGCGATAACCAGGTCCGGAAGGGTCTGCTGTGGCGTGCCGGATTCCGCCTCAAAGGGAACGGTCGACCTGATCTGAATGGCGCCATTCAGGTCGGGAGGATAGAACACATTCAACCGGGTATTCAGATCGGAGGGCATGACCAGCGACAACGTGAGGGCGGCTGTTTCCGACGTATCTCCCGGGTTGAAGCCTTTCAGAGGAACGGTGATCGGTTCCACTTCGCTGACCTTTGTGGGCAGGTCGGGCAGGCCGACATATAAGTCGGGCCTGCGCTTCGCCGGGGCGGGCTCGCGTTCCACTGTCACCGGTTTGCTGACAGGTTCGATCAGCAGCTGCACCGGCTGTTCTGCCGTCAGTGCCGGTTTTCCGTTGTCTGAGACAACCAGCGTGATGGCTGTCCGCTCCTTCTTCCAGTCGGCGGGAACGTCCCAGTAGCATTTCCCCGCGACCGTATCGACATGGATGCCGGAGGAAATCGGGCCGCGAACCGCGACATCCAGACGGTTCGAAGGGAAGTCGTCGTCGCTGATCTTCAGCGAAAACTCAAGGAGGGCCCCCGCCCGGCCCCGTACCTCCTCTGGAGCACTGAGGGAAGGCGGAGCATTCTGTTCCGTCACATGAACATCAAACGCTACCGTTCCACTTAAGGAGGCCTGCTCCACAGACTGGTATCGCAACGCGAAGTGTGACGAACCGGGCCCCTGCTGTTCGGACGGAGTCCAGCGAATCTCTCCACTTTCCGGATCGAGTGTCGCTCCCGCCGGCAGTGGCGCTTCCGCCGAGAACTGCAGTGGCATCGGGCTGGAGGTGACAGTCGATTTTTTATCAGGAGAGCGATACAGCGGCTGGAAGAGGAACTCCTCGTTCTCGAGGGTGGTAAACGACGAGGGCACGGCCAGTTCGGGCAGCGAGGGCGGGGCGGGTTCCTGTTTCACCACCGGTGGCGGATCTTCGGAGCCACAGCCCGCAGCGAGGAGAAAGAAGACCGGGGCCAGACAGAGGGCGATTCTCACGGGAGAGGTCTGCCGGAAACTGCTGAGCATTCTCATTGTTTCATGCCTCGGAAGTGGGCCGGGGCCGGTCTGAAAAAAACGAGCTGCCCTCGCAGACCGGAACCTGCCAGAGCGATCCTCTGTTTTTCCAGCGACCACTGGCCCGGTTGCTACGGAGTTTCAGCAGAAGGTTGAGCCGAAGTTCCGTTGTCGATTCCAGCCGGCTGACCATTCAGCATGCCGCGAATCTGCTCTGCCTTCTTTCTGTCGTTGACGGCGTCCTCGGATCGGGCGATCGCTTCGTAGATGTCCGCTCTGGAATCAAGCAGGTCCGCGTTCTCGGGGTCCAGCCTGATTGCCCGGGTCAGGTATTCCACCGCCGGCAGATACTGCTGTCGCTCAAACAGAATTTCAGCGTACAGGGTGGCGTACTCGGGGTTGTCGCCATCGAGTTCCATGGCACGCCGCAGGTCTTTCATCGCCGAGTCGGTCTGGTCCAGCTTCAGTTTGACCAGTGCCAGCTGATGGAAGGCGGCATCGTTTTCAGGATGCGCTTCGGAGGCCTTTCTGCAGTCGGCCAGGGCGAGCTCGAGCCTGCCGCTGTTGCGGTACAGCGAGGCGCGGCGTAACAGAAAGTCGACATTCTTCGGGGCCAGCTCAATCGCCCTGTTCAGATCCGCGGCAGCGCCCTGAAAGTTACCAAGGTAACCGCGTGAAACCGAACGGGCATAACAGGCTTCGGCAAAGCCGGGCTCTCTCTTGAGCGCGGTGGTCAACAGTTGCTCGGCCTCACGATGCCGGTCCGCGGCCTGCTGAGTAATGGCCTGCTCGTATAGGGGACGGGCCCGGTCTGGCTGCAGTTTCTGCAGCCGCTGGAAGTCCGCCAGGGCGAGGTCATACTTTCCATACAGCCGGCAGGCAAACCCGCGCACCGCCACCGCTTCGGCATAAGACGGATCGAGTTCTATCGCCCGGGTGAAGTTATCATAAGCCTCGTCAAACTGTTCTGAGCCCAGGCAGGCCATTCCCCGCTCGTAATATGCCAGCGGCTTCCGATGAGCGGGGGCAAACTCGATTGCCCGGCTGAAATCGCGGACGGCCTCTTCCGTCAGCCCCATACTGTTCAACAGCGAAGCACGGGCCTGGTAGAATTCCGCCCGTTCCGGCTCCATGGTGATTGCCGTGTCGAAGTCCTCCCGGGCCTTCTCGACAGCTCCCATGGATTTATGCAGACTGCCGCGCAGGTAAAAGGTGAAGGCCCTGTCGGGTTTATGCTGCAGTGCAGTGGCATAATCTTCCAGTGCCTTATCGAAGTACCCCAGCTGGGCCAGAATGTCGGCCCGGACTTCCAGGTATTCCGCAGCGCCGGGAGAGAGACTGATCGCATCATTGAGATCCCGCAGCGCGGCATCGAACTCCTTCTGTTCAAAACGCTCCTTGCCGCGCCAGTACAGGGCCACGTGAGACCGGGGATCCCGTAGAATCGCCGTACTGAACTCCGCAATCGCAAGTTCCGGCTGTCCTTTCAGACCATGCAGCAGCCCCTTTTCGATGTAATGCTCAACCGAGGGGACATTCAGCCGGGTGGCCTGCTCATAGACAGCCAGAGCCTCATCGAACTTTCTGGCATTGATCCAGGCCTGCCCCCGCAGACGCAGAAACTCAACCTGCTGGCTGCTGTCGTCCGTACATTTCAGTCCGGCTTCACAGTCCTGATGCAGCTCGGCCAGTTTGTCCAGAGCCAGGCAGATCCGTCCCCGCAGCAGCAGGACGTCGGCGTTTGTCGGATACGTTTCCAGCAACTGACTGCATACGGCAAACGCCTGCTCGTGATCTCCCGCCTGATACTGGCTGGTGGCCTGCTCGAGCTTCTCCCGGGGAAAGACCGAAGCGACTGGTGCTGAATTTTCGTCCTGACTCCCGACAGAGGGTGTGGGCGCTGCGGGGTCTTTACCGCAGCCTGCCAGAAAACACATCGTCAGCAGGATCGCCGCACAGACGCCGGG
>JAGQPV010000182.1 GCA_020426545.1 Planctomycetaceae bacterium | reverse complement strand
GCAGCTTCTCTTCCGGTTCGGCGGGAGGAGCATCCGGAGCCGCTTCGCCTTCCGTGGTGCCACCCGCAGCAGCGGGCATTTCACCAGCGGGGGTTTCGGCTTCAGCGCCCATGTCGGTCGCTTCATCGGTGTGGGAGTCGGTGCCGGCCGCTTCCGTGCCGTTGGTGGCGGGAGCCGGGGTATCGGTCTCGCCGCAGCCCGTCAGTACGAGGCCCAGGCAAAGTGCGGGAATCGTCATCAGCAGTTTTTTCATCGGTTCACCCTTACAGTTGCTCAGCGAAACGGACGGTTCAGCGTCCGACGAACACCGCCTGCCGGACCCGTCTGTCAGATTTCCATATCCACAGATTCAGGACGCACATCGGGTGGGATTTATTCCCCGAATCTGCTCGATTCCCGCAACTGCACTCAACCTGTACGAAAAACAGCCCTGCCACGGGCGGATACAGGTCGGGTTACAGAAAGTGTTCAGGTCGCGTGAACCTGCCCGTCGATGCGGGCGGCGTCCCGGCAGCCGGCATGGCGGAGAGAAGGAAATGGTCGCATAACATGCTGTGCTGCGGTATGTTAGGAGTGGAAATGCAGGATGGACCTGAGTGGTTACGGGAACCGGGATGTGTTTTTGCACGTCTTTCCGGAAGGAACCGGGAATATCGGAGCGTCGAACTGCATCCATTGAGGCAGGGAGCATGATGTCGGAAACAGGGAAGACAGTCAGTCTGCCGGAACTGGTGGAGCAGCACTACGTGCCGCTTTATCGCTACGCCTGCCGTCTGAGTGGCTCCACTGCCGATGCGGAAGACCTGACTCAGCAGACATTTCTGACTGCTCAGAAGAAGCTGGACCAGCTTCGTTCCGACGAAGGAGCCCGCAGCTGGCTGTTTACAATTCTGCGAAACCTCTTTCTGAGATCCGTGCGGGGGGCCGCCGGCCGGGGAGTGATTTCGCTGGATCAGGTGGCCGAGCCGGTGGAGGCAGCTCCCGCGACAGAGATTGATTCAGAACAGCTGCAGGCGGTGCTGAATGAGATTGCGGAAGAATTCCGTCTGCCGCTATTGATGTTTTACTTTGAAGAGCTGTCTTACCGGGAAATTGCGGAACAGCTGGACATCCCCATCGGCACGGTGATGAGCCGGCTGGCCCGGGGACGAACCTGGCTTCGTCGCCGTCTGGCGGCCGGGGCTCCCGTGTCCTCAATGCGTGAACAGTAGGCGGCGCGAACAACAGGCTGCGTGAGCAGTCACAGAAACACGGCAGAGCCAGGACCGGCCTGTCACCAGCAGAATCTGAGAGGGAGTCGCGTCGGTGGAACCAGCCATCGACAGGCACGGATGCTCGATATCAACGGGAACAGTGTGATTCATGGACCGAAAAACTGCGCTGCACATTCTGGAATCGCTGGGGCCGGAGGTTGATCCGACGGCCTGGGCTGCCACTGCGGACATTGCCGCCGGCCATGAATACTCTGCCCGGGAACTGACTGAAGTCGAACAGGCTGAGCAGCAGATTGCCGCCGCCGCGGGGCTACTGGCCGAAGATCCGCTGCTGGCCAGCGAGTTCGCTCTGCGGCAGCAGTGGGACCGGCAGATTGCCCGGGCGATGATCGACGTGCCTGTTCCCGTCGGCCTGAAACAGCGTCTGCTGGATTCTCTTGCCGAAGCATCTTCAGCGGAAGCAGCCGGTCTGGACGACGTTCCCGCGACGCAGCCCGCCAGCGACCCGGCAGCAGACCGGCTTACTTCCATTCCGTCCTCTTCTTCAGCTGCAGCAGGTTCGGCAGCGCAGCCTGTCGGGTCATCCCGCCGGTTCTGGCTCAGAACCTCACTGGCCACTTCGGCGGCTCTGCTGCTGGGCACCTTTGCGTGGTGGTCGGCTCTGCCTCGTCCGGTGCAGTTCGAACTGGCCCGGCTGCAGCGGGTCACCGTCGATGACCTGAACAGCCGGCCGGCTTTCGAAGGACAGTACACGGCCACGTTGCCTGCCGGATGGGAATACAGCGATCTGCACCTGGCACAGTCTCCGCAGGCCGTGCTGGTGGGAGAAGCAGCCGAACCGGTGGCCGGGTACGCCTTCCAGGTGAATACCCGCCGGCTGGGAACGATTCGCGGCGTGCTGCTGGTTGTGCCGGTGGAACTTCTGGACAGCCCGGTGGAGAACACCAGCATCGATGGTCCAGTGAGCTATGTTACCTCGGGCGAGACTGTCTACACGACAGTTGCCTGGCGGGAAGGGCCTCTGGCCTACATCTGCCTGACTGCCGGAGGAGACAATGCCATGCGGTTTGTCCGGCAGGCAGTCAAAGGCGACCCCGCCTGACCGGCTGCGCTGAATTCGCGCGGCCCGACTGCCGACTCACTGGGAAATTGCCGATGCTGCCGGCCCATCGACGGTATATTTACGCCGAACAGGGCCTGGGCTGCGCCGTGGTGACGGCCCTGATCAATGCGGGAATCGCCTGGCTGCTGCTGGGCGGAAGGACCGGACTGCCCCTGTGGGGATCGGTGAGCACGGCTGGTGATGTCCTGTCGACGGCATTTCTGCTGCCGCTGCTGGTCTGCCTGATCATTACCCTGCAGACACGCCGGGCCGTGGCTTCCGGCCGCTTCCCCGCTCTGGAGATCCCGGACTCACTCCTGTCGTGGATGCCCTGGATTCCCGCCAGCGCCCGGCAGCGTTCCGTCCGGCTGGCCGTGGCTGGCTTCGTCCTGGTGGGGCTGCCGACTACTCTGCTGCTGGTGGTGCTGCATCCCGAGCCAATGGAGGCCAGCATGTTCATCGTGTTCAAGGCCGTGTTCGCCGGTCTGTTTGCGGGACTGCTTGGCCCGCTGGTGGCCCGCATTGCCCTGGCCGATTCCCGCAGCCACGGCTGAACCGAGGCGAAGCCCGACGGCCCGTCTGGCTGAGAGACTGCCCGGAAACCTCCTGGCCCCCCAGCCGCACGTGGCAGTCCTGAACTCCCGGCATAAGCCGTGGTATACGGACACGGCTTTCCGCGCGGGCACTGAGAACAGCCGGGGCAGAGTGGACGACGGGTGACGTTCCCTGCTGGTCGTTTATTCCGGCGCCAGGTAATCCACGAAGACCGGGCTGGTCCAGCCGAAGTTGCCATCTGTCTGTTTCACGCGGAACCAGTACGGGCCAACGCCGGGCTGAGGATCGGTTTCCGTCCACTGGAATTCGCAGGCCAGCGGTGCGTCTTCCGGATACAGATCGACCGTCAGCCGGCGGTCGAGCACGCCGACAGCCGTTTCCTGCGGACCATGCTGCAGCCCGGGGACATCGACTGTCATCTGCACGCGTTCGGCTTCGGCCCGCGCGACTCGTCGTGGGGGAAGTTCACCATGCCGCCCGAAACCGGGAGCAGCCAGCACGGCGGTGTCAGCGGAGATGTTCAGTCGGGCCTGTTCGGGGTGGTCCAGCTCCAGAATCAGCGACATCGGGTAGCCGCAGCCGAGCGCATACCAGCGGACTTCGTGGTCATTCTGGCTGATAATGTGTGACCGGGGGCTGTCAAACCGGGTGGTTTCCACATTCAGCAGCTTCGCTCCTTCCACCACCAGACGCCCTTCCCAGATGGCACCGGAATAGCTCGTCATCCGGCTGCCACCGGCCCACTGCACCCGCACCCGGTTCGGATTGCGTTCGAGTTCCAGCGGAACCCGGTGCCGCATCCGGGTGCCACGGAACAGCTCGACGGCTTCAATGGGGGCGGTGCCGACAGCGGTACCGGAAAAGGTGGGTGGTGTATCGGTGGTGTGGTCGGACCCCATCAGCTGGCCATCGGCATCCAGCCGAAGGATCATCCGCACGCCGGTGGTGGCATACACCCGCCGGGCCTTCATCGCCTCGAAAAAGCTTTCCAGCGAAATGTCTTCCACATAAATGCCTGTCAGCCCGGCTTTGGAATACCGGCGATGCTGATAGCCGGGACGATCGTCGCCCGGCCGACCCGTGTAGCTGTCGCTGCCGCCGAGGAAACCCAGCCGGTAATTTCGCTCCAGCGCATCCCGCTGCATCCATTCGAACATGCCATGCGTCGACGTGATCTCCACCGCTGGTTCGAGCGTCGGGTCGTGCCAGGTCAGGTTGGAGTGCTCTCCGCCGACATGCGGCGTGATGATGACATCCTGGTTGCGATACGCCTCGTACAGTTCGCGCACATGGGCGATTTCCGCCGGGGCCCGCTCAGCATGAAACATGCGTTCGACCGCCGGATTCCGCCGTGCCTGCTGGCCATGTCGCCGGAAGTACACATTGTGGTGACCACCTTCCGGTGTGCGGCCGGACCACTCAAAACCGGGAATCGGAATGAACCGTCCCGGTTCGAAAAACGCCTGTTCCTGGTCCTGCTGAATGGACCAGTCTTCTTCGGAAATCACATCGGCATTTCGCTGGTAGCCCACGAACTGCACCCCCGCCACATCCCGTGCGTAGCGGTAAAAGTCTTTGATGCGGCGATTGAGCACCAGCTGGCCGCCATGCGGATCGGCCCAGCACAGTTCATGTTCTGCCGGCTGGCTCAGCACTTCGGCCGGGTTGGAAATCGCTTCCAGTCCCGATTCCTGATGAACGACCCGCAGTCGTAATGTCCCGGGGCTGGCTGCAGTGAATGACTCAAACCGTCCCGCGCCGCTGAAATCCCGCGGAAGCGGGGCAGAGCCCGGACCTTCGACTCCGTCACTGCTGAACTGCAGTGTGCCCGTGCAGCCAGGTGAGGGGTTGCCCCAGCGATCCTCGGCCTTCACCAGTACATCGAAAGACTGCCCGGCAACCAGAGTCGAGGGGATGGTGGCCACCAGCCGCACGGGGACATCGCCCGTGATTTCGACTTCCGGCGGATCGGGCAGCACGATTTCAGCGGCATGTCCCTCTTTCCCGGCGCCTTTCGACGGAGTGATTCCGAACCAGAAGCAGTGCCGTGTTTCGGCGAATGTCTGCGGGCGGATGCCCGGGCTGCCACCGGAGGTCTCGCCGAGGACGACATGAACCTGCTCGCCAGGTTTGAGATCGCGGCCTCCCAGAGCGACCGCCAGACTGCGCACGCCGGAGGTCCGCACGGAATACTGCACGCCCGCGGGAACCTCGACGGAGGCGAAATCGTCGCCCGCCGGATCCAGAAACTGCGGATTGGCCCAGTCGGTATCGGTGTCGGTATAGATGCGGATACGGCTGCCCGCCGGCAGGCCTCGTTCGCCAGCGGTATAGGTCAGTCGCCAGGTGCCACAGGTGCCGGCCACAATCGGGGCTGCGGGCTCCAGCTGTCCGCTGCCCCACTTCTTCGCCAGAGCCGCGTTCTCAGCATTGTTCGACATGTTCTGGTGCCTCTTCCGGTTTGCTGTTTCAGTCCAGCTGCCCGCCTGTCGTCTGCCTGGGAGTGGTGCATTGAGGAGAGATCAGCCTGTTCGCTGTAGAACCGTGCCGAACAGCCGTGGATCGGGCAGTTCTTCCGGCGGAAACTCGCGGCGGGAAATATCCTCCGTCAGATCGACAAAGGCGCCGTCCTTCTCGCTGGATTCGTAACCGGCCATCAGCACGGCCATGGTATCCCACGCCATCAGCGGGCCGGACTGGGGCGCTCTGGCAGGGTCGAGCGCACAGGCGACGGCGTCATCCATTTCCCCCACATATCCGTGAGCGTGAAACTGCCTCGGCTGGGGGAAACTGGTGCCGGCCGCCGTGGGCAGCTTCTCGCGAAACAGCAGGTTGCCAGCCACCGCGGGATCCGGCAGGAACAGTTCATTCGCATTGCTGGGATTAATGCGGATGTCGTACTGGGCGCTGTCGGTGATAATCGACAGCTCGTTGCGGATGCCGCTGATGCTCAGGTCGTGCCCGAGGACTTCCGCCACGGTTCCATCTTCGAATACGACGGTGATGCGGCCGAAATCGTCCACGTTCTGCATCACGCGGAAATGCTCGCCCGCGGCGGCCGGCAGGCCTTTCAGCACCTGCAGTGCGACGGCCGAGACTTTCCGCGGGCGTATCGGACGACCGTCCCGCAGCAGTCCCTCCACCTGCTTGAGGTACAGGCAGGGCCCCAGAGGATGGCAGGCTTTGTTGAACAGTGCACCACCACCCGAGGCCGAAGGGGTATCGTAAGCCGGAGCATGCGAGCCCTGGTGCGCACAGACACCCCGTTGGGAGAGCACGCGGCCCATGTTCATTCCGGCGGCTTCACGCAGCAGTTCGACCAGGGCTTTCATGCCGTCCACATAGACGAAATCCTCGGCATACAGCAGCCGCGACCCTGCCTTGCGGACTTCGTCGAGCACTTCCTCCAGGCAGTCCATGGATTCCCGTCGGCGGGTGGCGGCATCGGCCTGTCGACCGTCGCTGTAGCCCGGCCAGATGACGGGCGGCTTCTCCAGTACAATCACCGGCACACCGGCCCGAGCGGCTTCCCGCACGTACTGGCCGTGGGCGTAATTCGCGCAGGCCACATTGGCAATCTGCGGCTGGACGGCTGCCAGCATTTCCTCGTGAGTCGCGAAGGCGGCTTTCACCCCGTGCGAGGCGGCGAACCGTTCCGCGTTCTCCAGCCGGCCCGATGTCACCCCGGCCAGTTCGAGCAGCAGGCCATTCCGGTGCGGCAGCATGGAGTAAGTCTGTGCGGTGTAGTCGGCGGCAAAGCCGGTTCCGGCAATCGTCACCCGGACGGTCTGCGGCGGTTCAGTCACTGTGGATGCTCCCTCACATGGGCCGGGCGGCGGGCTGCACGGTCTGTATTCATCAAGGAGAAACTGCAACGGTCTGCAGCATCATTTTTTTCGCGGGACCCCCGGATGTGTGGCTGGTTCTGCCGAATCGGGGCCGGGGTTTCGCTTCGGTTCTACCCGGCCAGCGTGGTCAGGAAAAGCCAGTCGCCTGCTTCGACCAGGCGGGCACTCCGAAAAATACGGCCAGCGGGTGCCGCCGCATCTGCCGGAAACTGCTGCACAACATGGCGGGGCCACTGCGGCAGGTTTTCCGCCGGAATTGCATCCCCGTCGCCACCCCGCCAGAATCAGGGCGTCTGCCTGACTGGCGGGAAAGTGTAACGGATTCCAGTGTCTGCCGGAGGAGTGCGTGTCTGATTCTGATCTGTCTTCGAACTCTGCCGGTACCGAATCCACACCGCCCGCTGGAGAACCGCGGAGCATCACACCGGGGGAACGGCCCGCACCTGGCACACCGCCGGATGCCGAACGGCTTGCCACCGTGTTCGTCGAGCTGTCGCGGGTGATTGCCCGACTGCGCTCGCCGGATGGCTGCCCGTGGGATCGTAAACAGACGCTGAAGTCGATCAAACCCTACACGCTGGAGGAAACCTACGAGCTGCTGGAAGCCATCGATTCCGGTGAGACATCCGCCATTGTGGAGGAACTGGGCGATGTGCTGCTGCAGGTGGTGCTTGATGCACAGATCGGCGCGGATGCAGGCGAATTCGGGCTGATTGAAGTCATCGAGCAGATTACCCGCAAGATGGTCCGGCGGCATCCGCATGTGTTCGGCAGCGAACAGGCCGAAAACGTCGAGGATGTCAGTCGTCACTGGCATGCCGCGAAGAATGCGGAGAAATCCGAACGGCAGTCAATCTTCGATGGCATTCCCGCTGCTCTGCCGCAGCTGGCCCGGGCAGCCCGCATTTCGAAAAAGGCGGCCCGCGCGGGCTACGATTTCCCCCGGCGGGAGATGCTGTTCGACAAACTGCAGGAGGAACTGCGGGAACTGGCGGTCGAACTGTTTGACAGTGAGACCGTGCCGCGGGTGGTGGCCTCGATCGATCCCGCACCGGTGCCCGATGAAGCAGTGACCGACGAAGCTCGAAAGCAGCGAATCGAAGGGGAACTGGGCGATGTGCTGTTTGTTGTGGCGAATATTGCCCGCCGCTGGGGAATCGACCCCGAAGAAGCATTGCGGAGCAGCAACCGCAAGTTCGAGCAGCGGGTGAAGTACATCGAAGCGGCACTGGCCACCAGCGGGCGGCGGCTGGAGGATGTCCCGCTGGCGGAGATGGAGGCCCTGTATCAGCAGGGAAAACGGGAAGAACGCTCCCGCGTCTGAGCGGAACACAACCGGCCTGGCAGTCTTGTGACTGACTGAATCGCGGGAAAGAGCAGGAACCAGCATGCCCGCGGCCCGAGAAACTCCCCGCACCAGTTCACAATCCAGGGCCAGCCGCAACTGGCTGCCGGGTCTGGTGCTGCTGCTGATTGCCGCGGCGGTGCGGCTGCTGCCCGCTCTGGGGGACTTCTGGCTGGATGAAGTCTGGACGTGGGCTCGCACGCTGCAGGTGAACTCGGCGGCGGAGATTCTGTTCAACCTGCCCGATGAGAACAACCACATTCTGAACACGCTGGTGGTGTGGCTGATTGGTCCGGAGGCCCACTGGACGCTGTACCGCATTCCGGCGGTGCTGGCGGGATGCGGGACGATTCTGCTGGCGGCAGTTCTCAGCGACGGCAGCCAGGAGAACCGCCTCGCCAGCTGGATTGCCGGCCTCACGGTCGGCAGTTCCTACCTGATGATTCATTACACATCGGAAGCAAGGGGCTATGCGTATGTGATGCTGTTCGCCCTGCTGGCCCACTGGCTGTTGCAGCGCGCCCTCGCCACGGGCAGAGTCGGGTATTACCTGGGCTTCAGCGCCGCCTGCATCTTCGGGTTTCTGTCTCAGCTGATGTTTGTGTACTGGTTTGCCGCCGCCGGTGTATGGGCCGCCTTTCATCTGTGGCGGGCACAGTGTCGTCTGCCCCGAATGGCGGGAATTCTGGCCGGGCTGTTCGGTCCGCCGCTGGTCTTCCTCGGCTGGCTGTATGCGGTGTTTATTCAGTATCTGCACAACGGGGGCGGGCCACGTTATGCACCGCTGGATGTGGTGCTCCGCACGCTGTCTCTGACAGCCGGCGGACCGATGGACGGAGCTGGTACCGTGATTGCGGCCCTGGCTGTGATGGCAGTTGCTGCCTGGTCCCTGTGGCAGCTGGCCCGCCGCTGCGGGGACGACCGCTGGCTGCTGTATGTTCTGGTCATTGTGGTAATGCCCGCGGGGCTGCTGATTGTGCTGCAGCGGCCGGAAGTTTATGTGCGTTATTTTCTGCTTTCGGCCCTGTATCTGCAGTTGCTGCTGGCGGGGGAACTGTCCCGCTGGCTGAACGAGCCCGGCGGGCGGAGGTACGTCGCGGGTATGTTGCTGGGCTTGCTGCTGGCCGGGAATTTCCTGCATGTGGGCCGGTTGTATCAGCATGGACGCGGGCAGTATCTGGCCGTGCTGGAGGAGATCTGCCGTCAGACGCGCGGGCCGGTGGCCACGATCGGCAGCGACCACGATTTCCGCAACGGGATGATGCTCAGTTACTACCAGCAGTGGCTGCCGCCGGGGCCGCAGATTCAGTATATTCCAGTCTCCCGCTGGAGCAGCACGCAGCCGGAATGGATTCTGACGCACTCGCTCGATCGCCAGCATCAGCCTCCGGCCGAACTGCACCCGCCAGCGGGCGGGCGGTACCGCCTGGAACAGATCGCCCGCTATGCCGGGCTTTCCGGCTGGCAGTGGCATCTGTACCACCGGGACGCCGGCCGGCTGGCTGCTTCCCCGGTTCATTCAGGCCGAAATGCCAGAGTGCTGGCGGAAGAACTGGCGATGCTGCCAGCGGGAAATCGGGACAGCCCCGCACGCTGAACCTTCAGGAGGCAATGTGAAGCACCTGCCGGGACTCAAGCCAGACGACCGTTTTTCCACCATCCTGGCCGATCCGCCGTGGCGGTTTCAGAACCGGACCGGCAAGGTGGCACCGGAACATCAGCGGCTGAACCGCTATTCAACGATGACACTGCAGGAAATCTGCGACCT
>JAGQPV010000181.1 GCA_020426545.1 Planctomycetaceae bacterium | reverse complement strand
TCCCGCTGTCGCGGCTATGGGCATGGCACACGGGGGCTGCTCCCGCCGACCTGCTGTTCCTGGTGTGGCACGTCCCGGAGGAACGACGGGCGTGGCCTTTCCACAAAAATCTCTCTCCTGCAGGAGAGGGATTGACGTGAGGGCTCTTCCACCTGGAAAGTTTCCGGTCCCGGCCCGTATCAGCTGCCGGCAATACTGCCGACATGGTCTTCGTCCGGCTCCACGTCTTCCGCGGCAGATTCCGCGCGATCTTCCTCCGGAGTCCCGCCCGCGTCGGGCAGGTCCACCGCAGTGAAGATTCCCCCCACCACGCCACTGCCCGAACCCGGCTCCCGCACGGTCGCTCCCTCCATGCCCGACAGAACCTTCAGCAGCGAACGCGGCACGCGGCAGTCCAGAGTGACCGTCGAATCCGTGTACTGCCGGTCCCGAATCTCGGCATGCTCCGCCAGCCAGGCCAGCAGCCGTCCGTTGCCGGCACTGGTTTCCACCGTCACGGCGGCATAACTGTTGGCCAGCCGCTCGGCAACAGCCGCCGTCAGCCGGTCGAGGCCTTCACCGGAATACGCACTGACAGCCACCGCATTCTCGGTGGTGGCCCGCAGCACATCGACAATTGCCCGGTCGGCGCAGGCATCGGTCTTGTTCAGCACCAGAATCATACTGGAGCGATCCACGCCGATTTCATCCAGCACCTTCTCCACCGCGGCAATCTGCGAACTGACCTCCGGGTTGCTGGCATCCACCACGTGCAGCAGCAGATCCGCATGCCGGGCTTCTTCCAGCGTCGACTTGAACGACGCCACCAGATGATGCGGCAGATTACGGATGAAACCCACCGTATCGCTCAGCAGCACCGTGCCCAGGTGGGGCAGCTGCCAGCGGCGGGTCCGCGTATCAAGCGTGGCAAACAGCTTGTCGGCCACATACACGCCGGCATCAGTCAGGGCGTTCATCAGCGTGCTTTTGCCGGCATTGGTATAGCCCACCAGCGAAACCGTGGGGTATTCGTGCCGGGCCGCCACCGCCCGTTCGCGGCGCTGTTCGACTTCCTCCAGCTTGCGGCGAAGTTCGGCCACACGCCGGTCGAGCAGCCGGCGGTCGGTTTCCAGCTGCTTTTCACCCGGACCACGTCCGGCACCGATACCACCATCGATTCGTTCGAGGTGAGTCCACAGCCGCTTCAGCCGCGGACGGAAGTACAGCAGCTGCGCCAGCTCCACCTGCAGGCGGGCTTCGTAGGTGCGGGCCGTGGAAGCGAAGATGTCGAGAATCACCTCGCTGCGATCGACAATCACCTTGCCCGTTTCTTCTTCGAGCCGCTTCCCCTGAGCCGGACTGAGGTTGTTATCGAACACAATCAGCTCGGCGTCGGTCGACTCGGCCAGCTGCTTCAGCTCTTCAACTTTTCCCCGACCCAGGCAGGTGGCGGGGTGAGGCCGTTCCCGGGCCTGAACCAGCGTCCCCACGACTTCCGTGCCAGCGGTCTGCACCAGGCCCTTGAGTTCGTCGAGAGCGGTGTCGCGGTCACCACGACGAGAGGGATCGATCACAGCAGCCAGCACCGCGCGCTTCTGCTGTACTTTCAGTTCCTTCAGTTGATCGCGACTGGGTTCAGCCAAACGGGCCTGTTCCTTTCGTAGGGTGCCCTTTCCGGGCGGAGACAGAAGACTGTCAGCAGACAGAACGGCGAACGATCAGACGGGGCTGCCCCTTCCGATCACCCGTTCTCTCGTCTGCTGCAGAAGATGCGGCATTCGGCCAGCAGCTCTGTATGCAGTCTATGCCGCCTGCATGTCTGCGGCAACACGGGATCCGGTATCAGCCCCCGTGGCATAGCCCGCCACACCATGCCAGCCAACGAAGCTGTTCAGTGTCCGGCGAGGCGTCTGGCGGCCGATTCAGCAGAGGTCCGGCAGACTGTCGAGCCTCCACGGGACTGCTGGCTGCGTGCCTCTGCAGACAGCCCCGCCAGACGAAGGTTCGCCCGGTTTTCCCCGCATGTGGGCCCTTTTCCGGGTGCTGCCAATGTCCTGACAGGGCCACCCGGTGGGATTGGACCAGCCGGCCTGCACCTGCGATAATTTGCCTCCGCCATCCGGGAACGGAGTTCTGCCCGAGGCCGCATGACCTGAGGGAGCCTGGCCGTGTTCGGCTTTCACCCGCTGATTGAAGAATGGTTCACCGGCCGGTTTGCCGGTCCCACGGAACCGCAGCAGCAGGGCTGGCCGCCCATTGCCGCCGGTCAGCACACATTAATCGCCGCTCCCACCGGCAGCGGGAAAACGCTCACCGCCTTCCTGGCCTGCTTCGATCGGCTGCTCCGCCGCAGTCTGGACGGCACCCTGACAGACACCGTGCAGGTGGTGTATGTCTCCCCGCTGCGGGCGCTCTCCAACGACATGCACCGCAATCTCGACGTCCCCCTGGCTGAAATCAATCAGCTGGTGGCCGAACGGCACGCCGCGGCGGTCCAGGCCGCACAGGAACCAGACGATTCCCACTGGACATTGTCGGCAGCCGATCAGGCTGCCGCGGTCCCGTTGCGGGCACCGCAGCAAATACGGGCCGGCCTCAGAACGGGCGACACCTCGGCTTCGCAGCGGGCCGCCCTCATCCGCAAGCCGCCCCACATTCTGGTGACCACTCCGGAATCGCTGTATCTGCTGCTGACAGCCCGTCGCGGCCGCGAGATGCTGCGGAATGTGGAAACCGTCGTTGTCGATGAAATTCACGCCCTCATTCGTGACCGGCGGGGTTGTCACCTGGCGTTAAGCCTCGAACGGCTGGAAGCCCTGTGCGGGCGCAAACTGCAGCGGGTGGGCCTCTCGGCCACGCAGCGGCCAATTGAACGCACGGCGGAATTTCTGATCGGCAAAGGCCAGCAGGCAGCCATTCCAGATGAGGAACTCCCCGGTCTCACCGGCCCGGCGTCCGCACCCGCTGCCCTGCCAGCCCCCGACGGTCAGTGCCGCATTATCGATGTGGGCCATGTGCGGGAACTCGACCTCGCCATCGAAACCCCCGAGGGCGAGCTGGGCGCCGTCTGCATGCACGAGCAGTGGGACAGCATCTACCAGCGGCTGGTCGAACTCATTCAGTCGCACCGCAGTACGCTGGTGTTCGTCAACACGCGGCGAATGGCCGAACGCGTTTCCCACCAGCTGACGGAACTGCTGGGCGAGGAGCACGTCAGCAGTCATCACGGTTCGCTCTCCGCAGCCCTGCGGCACGGGACGGAACAGCGACTGAAAACGGGCCAGCTGAAAGCCGTGGTCGCCACCGCCTCGCTGGAGCTGGGCATCGATGTCGGCTGTATCGACCTGGTGGTGCAGCTGGGTTCGCCACGTTCCATCGCCACGTTTCTGCAGCGAATCGGCCGTTCCGGCCATGCCCTGGGCCTGGTGCCGAAGGGCCGCCTGCTGGCCCTCACCCGCGATGAACTGCTGGAGTGCATGGCGCTCATCCGGGCGATTGGCCGGGGAAATCTCGATACCGTCCGCCCGCCGGTGGCCCCGCTGGATGTGCTGGCCCAGCAGATCGTGGCGGAAGTCTCCGCTGGCGTTGGCGAACGCACCACCGACGAGCTGTTCGCCCTCGCGCGGCAGGCCACGCCTTACCAGCATCTCGAGCGGCGGGAATTCGACCGCACCATTGAATTCCTCAGCGAGGGCATTGGCGAAGGTCCCGGGGCCGGCAGTCCGCTGGTCTATCATGATCATGTCGGACAGCGGCTCCGCCCCCGCCCGGCCGCCGGCCTCAAGGCCATCAGTAACGGCGGAGCCATTCCCGAAGTCGCCTCCTACCGCGTCGTTGCCGAACCGGACGGCGTTGTGGTCGGCTCACTCGATGAAGAATTCGCCATCGAAAGCAGCCGGGGCGATGTCGTCCTGCTGGGCAATACCTCGTGGCGGGTGCTGTATGTGCGCGGTGGAGAAGTCCGCGTGACGGATGCCGGCGGCGCACCGCCCAGCGTGCCCTTCTGGTTTGGAGAAGCCCCCGGCCGCACCAGGGAACTCTCCACGGAACTGTCCGACCTGCGGCAGGAGCTGGAACACCGGTCGGTTGACCCCGAAGAAGCCGCCGGGTGGCTGGAACGGGAAACCTGCTGCACCGCCGAAGCAGCCCGGCAGACGGTGGACTACGTGCGGATGCAGAAAGCGGCCCTTGGTCTGGTGCCCACGCAGCAGCGGGTGGTCTTTGAACGGTTCTTCGATGAAACCGGCGGCATGCAGCTGGTGGTGCATGCTCCCTTCGGCGGCGAACTGACCCGCGCCTGGGGCTTCGCCATGCGGAAGCGGTTCTGCCGCTCGTTCGATTTCGAACTGCAGGCCACCGCCGACGACGACGGCTTCATTCTGTCGCTCGGTCCGCAGCACAGTTTCCCCATCGAAAGCCTGTTCCCCATGCTCACCCCGGCGAATGCCCGGGGACTGCTGGAACAGGCCATGCTGCAGGTGCCCGCCTTTCAGGTGCGGTGGCGGTGGAATGTGATCCGTGCCCTGCTGGTCGAACGCCGACGTCACGGCAAGAAGATTCCACCCCCGCTGCAGCGGTTCCGGGCCGATGACCTGCTGACGGCCGTCTTCCCCCGGCTGACCGGCTGCCAGGAGGAACACACGGGCGATATCGAACTGCCCGACCACCCGCTCGTTTCGCAGACCATGGAAGACTGCCTGCGGGAATTCATGGACCTCGACGGCCTGGTGGAAGTGCTGGAGCAGATTCATTCCGGCAGCATCGAACTCATTGCCCGCGATACCCGCGAACCGTCCCCCTTCTGCGGCGAACTGATTAACTCCAACCCCTACACCTTCCTCGACGGGGGCGAAGTCCAGGAGCGACGGGTGCGGGCGGTTTCCAGCCGGTCGACGGTGACGGGGGACGCGACCGACGACCTGACCGCCCTCGACGGAGAAGCCATTCGCCAGGTGGTGGCCGAAGCAGCCCCGCTGGTCCGCAATGCCGACGAACTGCACGACCTGTTCGTCAGCCGGATTCTCCTGCCGGAGACGGAACTGCACAGCCTGCGGCAACAGGCCTCCGCCGGAACGCTTTCCGACTGGCTGAATGAACTGACCCGCGACCGCCGCGCCACCCGATTTACACTGCCGGATGGATCGTCCGCCTGGGCCGCGGCTGAGAGACTGCCAGCGGCGCGGGCTCTGTTCCCCGAAGCTGCCGGCGAGCCACCCATTGAAGCTCCGCCCACGGTCCGCCAGGACTGGACAGCCATCGAAGCCCGCATCGAACTCATTCGCGGACTGCTGGAAATCGCCGGCCCGGTCACCGTCGAGGAAGCCGCCAGCCGTTCCTGCCTGCAGTCTTCCCAGGTGGCGGCCTGCCTCGAAGCCCTGGAAGGCGAAGGCGTCGTGCTGCGGGGCCACTTCCGGCCGACTTCCCGCACGGAACATGGACCTGCGACCGCCGACTCCTCAGTCGAACCAGACACCACTGCGGAAGCAGACTCCCCAGCCACAGATCACCCGGCTGAGGAGCAGCTGCCGGTCGAAGAACAGAAGCCTGCCGAGGAATGGTGTCACCGCCGGCTGCTGGTCCGCATTCACCGGCTGACACTCAGCCAGCTGCGGCGGCAGATTCAGCCAGTCAATGTCGATGTCTATCTGAGGTATCTTACCCGGCATCAGGGCGTGCTGGCCTCGCATCGCCGCACCGGTGCCGGCGGCGTGTTCGATGTCATCTCCACCCTGCAGGGCATCGACCTTCCCGCCGTCGCCTGGGAGCGGGATGTCCTCGCCGTGCGGGTCAACAGTTACGAACCCGGCTGGCTCGATGAACTCTGCCTGACGGGCGAAGTCTGCTGGGGCCGGCTGTGCCCGCCGAAACGCACAGCCAGCGGCCCCGGTTCCGCCCCGACCACCAGCAGCGAAGAAAATGCCAGCTCAAACACAGCGGCCTCCGGCAATGGCGAGCCCGCGGATTCCGCGACACTCCCGCCGGCCCGGCTGACGCGCGTCATGCCGGTTTCGCTGCTGCTGCGGGAAGACCTGCCGTGGCTGCTCTCGGCCGCGCCCCGGCCCGAAGGCGAACTGAGTGAGACAGCCAGCCAGCTGCTCGGCCAGCTCCAGACGGGCGGAGCCCTGTTCTTCACCGACCTCGCCCGGCAGCAGAACCTGCGGCCCGCGGAACTGAACGACGTCCTCGGCGAGCTGACCAGCTGCGGCATGATCACCGCCGACGGCTTCTCCGGCCTGCGGCATCTGCTCTCGGAGAAGGCCCGGGGGAACAGCTCCGGCTCGCGGAAACCGGGCTTCAGCCGCGTGCGGGCCAGCGGTGGCGGGGCAGGGCGGTGGTCTCTGTGGCGGATGTCGGACCAGCCCGCGGCTGCTTCCTCGGCCTCACCCGCAGCAGAACACCCGCCGACAGAAAACGCACCAGCAGACAGCCCGCCCGCAGAACCCGGCGGAACACCCGTCGAGCGCGCCCGGGAAGCCGAAGCGACCCTCGAACAGTGGTGCTGGCAGCTGCTCCGGAGGTGGGGTGTCGTCTTCCGCGATCTGGCCATTCGGGAACCGGCCGCTCCCCCCTGGCACGAACTGCTCCGCAGGTTTCGCCGGCTGGAAGCACGCGGGGAAATTCGCGGCGGGCGGTTCATCGCCGGTGTCGCCGGAGAACAGTTCGCCTGCGGCGATGCCGTCTCTCAGCTGCGGGAACTCCGCGACAGCGGCCCGCAGGGAGAACTGGTCATTCTGTCCGCAGCCGATCCCGCCAGCCTGGTCGGCATCATCACGCCGCATTCGCGGGTGCCGGCCACCGCCTCCAACCGGGTGGCCCTGCTGGATGGTGTGCCCATCGCGGCGATGCAGGGCGGGCAGCTGCGAATGCTGGAGGATCTGCCGGAAGCAGCAGCCGCTTCCGTTCTGGCCCGGCTGGAACAGGGTCAGGTCGGCAGCTGGACGTGCGACATGCCGGCAAAATCCGGCAGTCCGGACGGCACAGGGAACGAGCAACAGCCCGCCGCGCCTTCACCGACGCACAGCACGCGAATGCGAGCCCTGGCCGCGTCGGTCGATGGCTGACTCTTCGCCGGTCCACTGTGCTGGTTGGGTGGCACGTCCCGGAGGAACGACGGGCGTGGTCTGCTCTACCGCGGCTTTGTAGAGCTTCGAAACCCGGCAACTGCGGGTGCGAAACCCCAGTCTTCAACCACCTGCGACAGGCATGTCCCGGGTGCCACTGCCTGGCTTGCCCAGCAGTGTCTTTGATCGACCGAAAAACCTGCCAGCCGAATGTCAGTCATTCGAAGTATTCCGCAGGAACCGTCCGCCGCTCATGCACATGCCATCGTCACAGGGCACGCACCATTCGATGAGCATCCGGTATTCAAACTGACGCGTCTCGCTGGCCATCCGCACCACGACTTCGCCCGGCGAAATAATTCCCCGGTGCAGCAGTCCCAGCCCGTTGCGGCTGATTTCCCGCGTCATCGCCGAAATCACATTACCCCGGCTGGTGGTCACTTCCGCGGGAACAGACAGATCAAGCCGTTCGACCTGCCGCGATTCGTCGTTATCGGCCTTCTGGATACTCTCCAGAATCCGCTGCAGGTCTGCCAGGGTGGGCCGGCTCCAGGGGTCGGACATCATTGCCTGCTCCGTGCAATCCGTAAGAAGATAATTGCGGAATCACCTGGTCCGAGAGGGCGAACCAGAAAGCGGGCAACGCCTTCCCGGAACATGCATTCTGCTGATTCCTGAGGCTGCGGCGCGGCATCGCTTCGCAAAAACCATACAGCGCGGAACCCGCCGCATCCGTACCTGTCCGCCAGAGCATCCCGTTTTCCCGCCCGCCTGAAACGGTTGTGCGGATTATGCGAAATAAGTCCGCCTTCTCTCCCGGACAGGTCCTCTACAGCACCACACCCCATTCCTCGGCCACCAGGTCCGGCACCGTGCGGAACACAGCCCGGCCATGCGCCTGCCGAATGATCTCCGGCCGCCGGCCCGCTGCGGTACACAGCAGCTCCGGGTCGGGCGTCATGCCCACCCGGCCCAGGTCGAGGCGATCGGCATCCCAGCAGGTGGCAATCGTGGCATCGGGGTGCGTCAGTTCGTCCGTATGATCGATACACGCGGTTTCCAGCAGCGCAAACTGACTGTCCGTCAGCTCGAACACCTTCCCCCGCAGTGCCTTTGCCAGCTCGGCCCCCCGCTGCCCGTGGCCGGGGTCGAAGCTCTCATTGAACCGCCGCGCATCGTGAAACACGGCGAACAGCCGCACGACTTCACGATCCGCCCCGGTCTCCTCGCACAGCCGCAACCCGTTCTCCAGCACCCGGGCCCAGTGCGTAATGCCGTGAAAACCCTCGAGCGGCAGCGTGTAGCCCTCCAGGATTTCCTGCACCACCGGTCGAAGATCCTGCGGCATGGCACCTGGCTCTACAGGGACGGAAAAAATGAATCGGCGATCCTGGCGCGATCAGTTGCGTGTGGACCTGGCCAGATTCAGCACAATCTGAGCCACACACGTCAGCACTCCACCGGCGATGCCGCCTGCGATTGCTGCCAGCACGGCCGTGCGGAGATCGCCCAGCGCTGCACCCGCCAGTCCGCACACCGCAAGGCAGAAGGCGGAGACAACCTGCTGAATCAGCAGATCCCGCCTCCGAAAAGGAGGGAACTTCATGATCGTACCGGCAGACTCCTCGCAGTCTTCCGCGAACTGCAGGACGGTGTCTGCAGGAGTTTCACGCCGAGACTTCGGGCTGTTCTGCGGAGCCGGTTTCGCTTCCTGGTTCATGGGTTCTCCCTGACGGACACACAGCCTGCTGTCGCCCCGCCCGCTCATTCCGATTTCTGCGAGGTCTTCACATCCGTCTCGCCGATGCGGAACAGGTGCTTCTCGCCCCGCAGGAACAGGCTGCCCTGCGACATCGCCGGAGACGAACGGCAGAACTCGCCGAGCGGGTTCGTCGCCACCACATCCAGTTCCTTACCCGGTCGCACGACTTTGGTAATGCCGTCATCGGCAATGAAGTAGGCCAGCCCGTTCGCTGTCGCCAGCGACGCACTGAAGTGCCGGCCCAGCCGGTCCTGCCACAGCCGCTCGC
This sequence comes from Planctomycetaceae bacterium, assembly GCA_020426545.1. Lineage (GTDB taxonomy): Bacteria > Planctomycetota > Planctomycetia > Planctomycetales > Planctomycetaceae > JAGQPV01. Next base: position 769 of record JAGQPV010000181.1, on the reverse strand, counting down.
CCGTTTTCGTGTCGAAGCAGTTGGCCGTCCCCCGGTCGTCGGCCACCATCAGGTGCTCACCCACCACCACCGGCGAAGGCACATAGCAGCGGGCATTCTGCACATGCCAGTCGATATGCGTTTCGCTCACATCGCCGCTGCCACCACCCCGCACCGCCATAACATGGTACGTGGGAAAACCGGCCGCGAGGAAGAACCGCTCGCCGTCGGTCACCATCGAGGCCACAAACTGCTCGGTCGGTCCTTCAATGCTCCACAGCCGCTCGCCCGTGCGGGGGTTCAGCCCCTCCACGCTCTTGCTGCCCGACAGAATCAGCTCGGGATGGTCGCCAATCGTGCGGATCAGCGGCGTGACATAACTGCGGATGCCGTACCGCCGGGGCTGCTTCCACACGGTTTTGCCCGTCTCGCGTTCGAGGGCCACAATGTACGATTCCCCGTCGTGGTCGCCGTTGATGATCACCGTTTCCTCGAACAGCACCGGGCAGGAGCAGAAGCCGTGCGCGCTGATGAACTCGCCCACATGGGTCTTCCACTGCAGCTCGCCATCCATGGTGTAAGCCGCCACCAGAATTTTCCCCGGTGTGATGGGCCGGGCCCGGCCCACATTCGGCGCGGGAATCGTAGTCCCGTCGACTTCCAGAAACGTGACATACACCAGCCGGCCATCGGTCGCCGGAGTGCCCGAAGCGTGGCTGTTCAGCGAGTGCTTCGTCTCCAGCGGAGCCGTCACCACCACCTGCCGCCACAGCTGTTTGCCCGTGCGGCG
>JAGQPV010000180.1 GCA_020426545.1 Planctomycetaceae bacterium | reverse complement strand
CCGCTTCGTCCGCAGGAAATCACCGTGGCGGAGGTGCTGCAGCAGGCCGGCTGGGCGACGGGGCATTTCGGCAAGTGGCACCTGGGCACCGTGCGGGCCGACAGCCCCCTGTCACCCGGTCAGCAGGGTTTCGACGAATGGCTGTCGGCACCCAACTTCTTTGAGCTGAGCCCGAAGCTGAGCCACAACGGCGTGCCCACGCAGACGACGGGCGAAGGTTCGGAAGTCATTGTGGAAGCCGCGGTGAAGTTTATTCGCGGGGCCGTCGAGCAGAAGCAGCCCTTCCTGGCCGTCGTGTGGTTTGGTTCGCCGCATAACCCGCATATCGCCACGGCGGAAGACCGCCTCGCCTACACCGATCAGATTCCCGCATTGCAGCATTACTACGGCGAAATCACGGCGATGGACCGGGCCCTGGGCCAGCTGCGGACCGGCCTGCGGGAACTGGGCGTCGCCGAGAACACCCTCCTGTGGTACACCAGCGACAATGGCCCGCAGGGGCCGAATGACCGTCGGCCCGGTTCGGCTGGCGGACTGCGGGGCCGCAAGGGTTCGCTGTGGGAAGGCGGGATTCGCGTGCCGTGCCTCATCGAATGGCCGGCACGGGTGGCGAAACCCCGCCAGTCCAGCATTCCCGCCGGCACGGTCGATATCCTGCCCACCGTGCTGGAAGTGGCCGGTCTGCAGGCGAAACAGCCTGATCGCCCGCTGGATGGCACCAGCCTGGTTCCGCTGCTGAACGGAAAGATGGAGTCTCGCGACAAACCGCTGGGCTTCTGGGTGTATCCCGGCCGGGGGATTCCCATGCGCAGCGGCGAGATTGTTGACGCGCTGGAGGAGGAACTGGCCGACAGCAGCACGCCCCGCACGGTCGATCAGCTCACGCCCGCTGAACGGGGAGAAATCCCCCGCACTTATTCGCTCGATCAGTTCCCCGGCCATGCGGCGTGGGCCGACGGCCGGTTCAAGCTGCACCAGCTGCCCGCGGGGAAAGGCGGCGACTTCCGGTATCTGCTGTACGATCTCGAAGCCGACCCCGCCGAGCAGACCAACCTCGTCAACCGCGAACCGGAGCGTGTCCGGGCGATGCAGCAGGCCCTGCGGAAGTGGCAGGTCTCGGTGCTGCAGAGTGCGAATGGTGAGGACTACTCGCAGGGCCGTAAACCGGCAGGCGAGTGAAGGCCGGCTGAGGTGCCAGGCAGGCGGCGCACTGCAGCCCGGCCAGATGGCCTGGGTCTGGAATTTTCAGCGGCAGCAGGGGGAAAAGTTTCCAGCGGCTGCGTTTTTCTGAACACCTGCCAGCCGGCCTGTGTCTGCCGGGTGGCCGATGATGCCAGTCCGCTCGAATCTTGAGGAACCCTGTCGATGTGTAATCACTGTGTGCCTGCGATCGACCCCGCTGCGGCCGAAGTCTTCGGTCAGAAAATGCTGGAGGTGCTGAACGGCGGAGCGTTGTCGCTGATGATTTCCCTCGGTCACCGGACCGGCCTGTTCGACGCCATGCACGGCATGGAACCAGCCACCAGCAGCGGGATCGCCGAACGGGCCGGGTTGAATGAACGGTACGTCCGCGAGTGGCTGGGCGCCATGGTGACTGGCGGAATTGTGCTGTACGACGCGCCGACCCGCATGTACCGGCTGCCGGCCGAACACGGTGAGTTTCTGGCGCGGAATGGGGCCAGCCACATGGCCGGCTCGCTGCAGTTCTTTGCGGTGCTGGCCGGTGTGGAAGACCGCATTGTGGACTGCTTCCGCGAGGGGGGCGGGGTGCATTACACCGAGTTCCCCCGCTTCCACGAAGTCATGGCGGAGGAAAGTGCCGTGACCGTGGCGGGGGCTCTGGAGGAGTTCGTGCTGCCCCTGGAACCGGGGCTGATCGAACAGCTGGCAGGCGGCATGGATGTGCTGGACGTGGGCTGCGGCTCCGGCCTGGCGATGATCACACTGGCGGAAAGGTTCCCCGCCAGCCGTTTCCTGGGCATCGACTTCTCCGAGGAAGCCATTGGCCGGGCACGGGCGGAAGCAGCCCGCAGAGGGCTGCGCAATGTCGCCTTTGAAATCGGCGATGCCGCCCGGATCGACCGACCGGCACAGTTCGACCTCGTCACCGCCTTCGATGCCATTCACGATCAGCGGGATCCCGCGGCCGTGCTGCGGCAGATTCGCGAGGCACTGCGGCCTGGCGGCCTGTTCCTGATGCAGGATATTGCCGCGTCCAGCCAGCTGGAGAACAACATGGAACGGCCAATGGCCCCGTTCCTGTTTGCGATTTCCACCATGCACTGCATGACGGTTTCGCTGGCCGCGGGCGGAGCCGGGCTGGGCACCTGCTGGGGTGAGGAACTGGCGCTGCAGATGCTGGGCGAAGCGGGTTTCGGCCAGTCGCGGATGGAATCTCTTCCGCACGACATCATGAACAGCTGGTATCTGTCGCGTGCCGTGTAAGGAGCCTGCCCTTCGATATTCCCGGTACCTGCGTCAGTTGCCGTCACCGAACGCGAGAAGCCACGGGCGGATCTGCTGCCCGTGGCTTCCTTGTGTTGTGCATCCAGTGCGAAGAGTTCAGCCGGTTCCTCTATCGTTTCGCCTTACAGGCAGCGCAGGAACGCCACGATGGCGGACTGTTCTTCTTCCGACAGCCCCAGCTGCTGCACCACATTAAAGAAGGCCACGGTATCGTCGAGGGTCAGCAGGCGGCCATCGTGCAGGTACGGTGGCGAATCCTTAATCCCCCGCAGCGTGAAAGTCTTGATCGGCCCGCCGGGAATATCGAAGTGCCCGCTGATCATCTCCGGTTCATAAAACCGGCCCAGCTGCAGATCATGCATCTGATGATCCAGATAGAACGGCGGTTTATGGCATTCGGCGCAGCGGGCCTTGCCGAAGAACAGCTTTTCGCCCATCAGTTCCTGCTCGGTCGCCTGTTTCGGATCCAGCCGGCCATACAGATCGAGTTTCGGGGCCGGCGGGAAATCCAGCATGTTCTGCATCTGGGCCATCATGGCGACCTGGCTGGCGCGGTCCGGCAGATGAACGCCCTTCTTCGCGGCGGTCACATGGTCGCCATCAAAGTAAGCCGTCCGCTGTTCAAACTCCGTGAAGTCTTCCACCGAGCGCAGCGAACGCTTGGACCCGTGAATCTGCTGATTAAACATGCCCCGCAGGCTGACAGTGTCGAGCCGGAAGCGATGAGTCTGCGGTCGGACATCGGGAGTCAGGTGAAAGGCTGCATTCGTGTGCCCGTTCACGTGACAGTCGAGGCAGGTGACACCCAGGCTGGCTTCCGCCACCTTGCGGTCTTCGGTCTGGTTAAACTGCTGCTGGGGAAAAGGTGTCAGCAGCAGCCGCAGCCCTTCCATCTGCACGGGCGTTAGAATGCCCTTCATCAGCGCATAGTAGTTTTTGATTGTCAGCACTTTTCCCTGCGAAACATCTCCCAGGTCAGGCCGCTGGCTGAGGAAAATCGGCGGCGGGAACTCCGGCGTCAGGTGCTCGGGATAGTCAAAGGCAATATCAAACCGCTGCAGGTCACGACTCTCGGCCTCTTTAATGGCCTTGATCTGCTGTTCCGGAAACACCTGCCCGCCCACGGGATGATTGGCGTGCGGCAGTGGGCGAAATCCCATCGGAAACAGGCCTTTTTCGCGAATCTCCGCAGCCGGCATCGTACTCAGCTCTTCCCAGGTGACACCCTCGGGGAGTTTCACCCGCACACCTTCCTGCACCTGTTTGCGACCACCCGACATCTTTACATCGGAGGCCCGGTCGCTCAGGTCATATCGCCGTTCCAGTAGAGTCTGCTGCCGCTGCTGAAGCTGATCACGTTTTTCCATATCTTTTTTGCGGATCGTTTCGAAGTCTTCGTCGATCACGATCGGCATGTAAGTCTTCGCGTCGTCGGCTGCCGGCTTGGGAGGTTTCTTTGGTTCCGGTCGGCTTTGCTGTGCCGACTGCCCCCGGGATCTCGGTGTTTGTGCCTGGTCAGGGCGTTCCCGGTCCTGCCCGTTGCCAGAAACTGTCCACGCGGCCATCAGGCCCAGTGCTGCTGCGGCCACAGTGGCCTTAAGTCTTCCCGATGTCATTGCTGATCTTTCCTGCTGAACCAGAACCAGCCAGTACAGTGCCACCCGAGGTGAACCGACCGACAGGAAGGGGAGCGGGCGAACAGAAATTACTCCCGGCGACAGCTTTCTTGGGGAGATATTCTCTCGCCACGGAACTCGCCACTGCGGGAGTCCGCCGGCAGTGTGTAGCGGGTCCGCATCCCTCGGCCTGACTGTATGTGACGCCCGGCAGCCGGGGCATCAGGCGGATTGCGTGAACTGCATAGGAACAATCCCCGGTGAGCCGGCTGGATCTCTTCCGTTCCGCTGCTGCACAGCACGGGATCGCCGGCAGTCGGCCGGTGTCAGAGGGCCGTTCAGCCCTGAAATCCAGCCCGAAAGTCGTTCATCGGGTGCCGTCAGGCAGGCTTAAAGAGGATGCGTCTGATGGAGAAGCTGGGGCGGAATTACAGTCAGAAAATCCGGCGGAATGTCCGGTACTGCTGTAACCTTTTCGCAATCAGACCACACTGCGCCCGATATGGGACGTCTGATTACAAACGTTCAAACGAATGTTGATTTGACGGGTGCCGGTCTTCATATTCCAATAGACCGCAGTCTTCATGAACCCTGCCACTGCTGACCTTCCTGCTGACGCTGCCTCCACTGCCCGGCCAGCTTCCCGCTGCCGGAATCCCCTGCCGGAACTCTGCTGATTCCCCGCAATGAGGAATTTGTGATGCCCCATCCCGCTTCCCGCCCAGCGAAGCGCTCTTTCCTGTGTTCCGTGCCCGGTTGTTATCCTGCGCTGTGCGTCCTGGCTCTGCTGATCGGGTGTGGAGGGAAAGAAACCCCAATGAGCGGGCCGGCCGAAGCGGAACTACCGACGATTGAGGTGGATGTCGTCACCCTGCAGCCGGTGCAATGGCCGCGGATTGTTCGCAGTCAGGGAAGCCTCAACGCCGATGAGGTCACGATTGTCGGGGCGAAGGTTTCGGGCCGGGTGGCTGAAATCCATGTAGACCTGGGCGATTTCGTGCCGGAAGGCAGTCCATTGATCACGCTGGATCAGAGTGAATTCCGGCTGCAGGTGGCTCAGGCCGAAGCTCAGCTGTCGCAGGCCCGGTCGGCCGTGGGGCTGAAGCCGGAAGACCCGGTCTCCGGACTGAAGCCCACCAATGCCCCGCCCGTGCGGGAGGCTCAGGCCCAGTGGGATGAAGCCAGGGCCAACCTCGACCGCGCCCGCACGCTGCTCGAACGCAAAGCCGTGACGACTTCTGAGATAGAGCAGCTGGTCGCCACGGAACGTGTGGCGCAGGCCCGGCAGGCCTCGGCATTGAACAGTGTGTTCGAGAAGATTGCCCTGATCGGCGTCCGCGAGGCCGAGCTGTCGCTGGCCCGTCAGCGGCTGGAAGATGTCGTCGTCCGCATGCCGTTTGATGGCCTCGTGCATCAGCGGGAAGCAGCCCCAGGGGCCTATATTCATGTGGGCGATCCCGTGGCGACTGTGGTGCGGACCGATCCGCTCAGGTTCCGGGGCACCCTGCCGGAGCGGTATGCGCAGCATGTGGTGATCGGCCAGCAGGCGGAACTGAAAATCGAATCGCTGCCGGAACCGGTTTCCGTCGAAATCGGCCGGATCAGCCCGGCGCTGAATCGTCTGAACCGCTCGCTGATGTTTGAGGCCATCGTCCGCAATCCCGACCGCCAGCTGCGGGCCGGCCTGTTCGGCGAAGCCGACGTGGTCATCGACCCGGAGGCCACCGCGCTGATTGTGCCCGGCTCGGCGATTGTCGAGTTTGCCGGAGCGGAGAAAGTCTGGAAAGTGGTGGATGGCAAGTCTGCCGAACAGGCCGTGCTGACGGGCGAACGCCGGAACGGGCGGATTGAAATCCTGCAGGGACTGGAGCCCGGCGATGTCATCCTGGTCGATGGCAGCCTCGGCACGGTGGCCCGGGTGGTGGCCAACCAGATTCCCCTGCCGGTTGATGTCGGGACGGACTCCCCTGCCCCGCCCGCTGTCGCCGCGGGCGACGACGCTGTGGATTCGACTTCCGAGGCCGGGAATTCCGAATGAGGCTCGTGCTGTTTCGGCACCCGCTTTCCTGCCTGCTGACTTTGCCCGCATTCCTTCCGCCAGAGGCCCCGCACCATGTACTGGCTTGCTGAAATCTGCGTCAAGCGGCCCGTTTTCGCGCTGATGCTGATTGCCGCCCTGGTGGTGGGTGGTATCGCCGCTTTTCCCAATCTGGGCGTCGACCGCTTTCCGAATATGGACCTGCCCAGGATTTACGTCCGCACGACCTACGTGGGGGCTGCGGCGGCGGAAGTGGAATCCGAAGTCAGCTCGGTGATTGAAGACGCCGTGGCGACGGTCGCCGGCATCGATGAACTCCGGTCGATTTCGGCCGATGGCCGTTCATTCGTGATTATTACCTTCCAGCTGGACCGCGATGTCGACGCGGCCACGCAGGACGTCCGCGATGCGGTCTCCAGCGTGCTGAACCGTCTCCCGCCGGGAATCGATCCGCCGGTGGTGCAGAAGCAGGATCTTGATTCGTCTGCCATTATGACGCTGGCCGTCTCCGGGCCGCGGACCTCCCGCGAGCTGTACGTGCTGGCCGACCGCTACGTGAAGAATGTGATAGAATCATCCCGCGGTGTGGGATCCGTGCAGATTGTCGGCGCGGCCGACCGGGCCGTGCAGGTCGATATCGACGCCCGCCGCCTGGCCGCCTACGGAATGTCGATTCTGGAAGTGCGGGAAGCGATCACGCGGCAGAATGTCGAGGTTCCTGGTGGCCGCATGAACCAGGGGCAGCGGGAGCGGGCCCTGCGGACGATGGGCCGGGTCGATCACTCCCGCGACTTCCCCGATCTGGTGGTCGATACTGTTGATGGTGCCGCGGTGCGGCTCAGCGATCTGGGCGAAGTCCACGATGCCACCAAGGAAGTGCGGACGCTGGCGCGGCTCAATGGTCGCCAGGCCGTCATCCTGCAGATCCAGCGGCAGTCCGGCGAGAATACCGTCGCCGTGATTGAGGGGATTCAGGAACTGCTGCCCCAGGCCCGGGATCTGCTGCCAGACGACGTGGAAGTTTCGGTCATTCAGGACCAGTCCCGCTACATCGTCGCGGCGCTGCATGAAATTGAGCAGCACCTCATTTCCGGCAGTATCCTGGCCTGCATTACCGTGCTGCTGTTCATGCGGTCGTGGCGGTCAACGCTGATTGCCTCCGTGGCGATTCCCACCTCAATTATTGCCACCTTCGCCTTCATGCGGTGGTTTGGTTTCACGCTGAACAACGTGACCATGCTGGCCCTGGTGTTAATGGTGGGGGTGGTGATCGACGATGCCATTGTGGTGCTGGAGAACGTGTTCCACTGCATCGAAGAAAAGGGCATGGACCCCGTTGAAGCCTCGATCATCGGCACAAAGGAAATCGGCCTGGCGGTGCTGGCCACCACGTTGTCGCTGGTGATTGTCTTCCTGCCGGTTTCGTTTCTGTCGAGTGTGACCGGCCGCATGCTGTACCAGTTCGGCGTGACAGCCACGGTCGCCATTCTGGTGTCGATGCTGGTCAGCTTTTCGCTGACCCCGATGATGTGCAGCAAGCTGCTCAAGCCGGCCCGTACAAAACAGAACGCCGACGGAACGTCCGCGGTGGCCCCGGCTTCCCGGCGGGGGTTCTACCACCTGATTGAGGTGTCCTATCTGTGGATGCTGAAGAAATCGATGCGGCACCGCTGGGTCGTGCTGGGGCTGGCTGTGCTGGTCGTCGCCAGCAATGTGCCGCTGTATCAGCTCATCCGGCAGGATTACATCCCGCTGAACGTGGACGAATCGGAATTCGAAATTCGCATTGAAGCGAAGCAGGGAGCCAGCCTGCTGGCCATGCAGGACACGATTGATGCCGTGGAGGGGCAGCTGCAGGATATCGACGGAATCGAAACCGTGCTGACAGCCGTGGGCACCCGCAACTTTGGCGATGTGAACCGGGCCGAGTTGTTCATCCGTCTGCAGGACAGCACGGAACGCACGTTTTCATTCTCCCGGCTGGTTAAAGGACTGCTGCAGGGAAATCCGCAGGCAGCCTTTGAGGGGAACTTCACGCAGCGGGAGAAAATGGCCGAGGTCCGCAAGCGGCTGAACAGTATTCCCGACCTGCGGATTTCCGTCCGTAACCTGACGTCTCTGCGGCAGGGAGCGCCGGTTGATATCGACTTCGCCATCACCGGCCCCGATATGGACCGGCTGCTGGAGTTCAGTACTCAGCTGCGGGAGAAAGTGAAAACCCTGCCTGGCATTGTCGATGTCTATTCGACGCTGCAGATTGACAATCCCGAGCTGCTCGTCCAGATCGACCGCGACCGGGCCGCTGCGCTGGGAGTCGAAGTCCGCGAAATTGCCGATACGCTGTCCGTCGCCGTCGGCGGAGACGACCGGGTGTCCCGCTATCGGGACCGCACCATCGACGATGCCTACGATGTGGAGCTGCGGCTGGTCGGGGTGGACCGGTCCGACGTGCAGTCGATCTCGCAGCTGTATGTGCGGGCCCGGCCTGGTGGGGCCGCTCTGCCTGGCAGAACAGCCGCGGCCGTCGTGGCGGCTATTGACGATGACGCCAGCGTGCTGACGTCGATCGATAATGTTGTCAGCTTTGAATACACCGAGGCCGCCTCGCGGATTGACCGGCTGAACCGTCAGCGGATGGTTTCCGTGCGGGCCAATATTGTGGGCGATTTTGGACTGGCAGGCCGAATTGAAGCGATGAATGAAGCGGCCCGGGAAATTGGTATTCCCCCCGGTTTCAATACGCAGGTGCTGGGCGGAGGCCGGGAACTGGAACGCACGATGTCCGACTTCGGCTGGACGTTCATTATGTCGTTCATCTTCATGTATATCGTGCTGGCCGCGCAGTACGAACACCTGGTGCATCCGCTGGTGATTCTCCTGTCGCTGCCGCTGGCCGTTCCGTTTGGTCTGCTCAGCCTGTACTGGGGTGGCGAAACGCTCAACCTGTATTCGGCACTGGGTATTCTGGTGCTGTTCGGCGTGGTGAAGAAGGCGTCGATTCTGCAGATCGATCACACCAACGCGCTGCGGTCGCAGGGCATGGAGCGGTACGACGCGATCATCGAGGCCAACCGCGACCGGCTGCGGCCCATTCTGATGACCACCGTCTCTTTCGTGGCCGGGCTGATGCCGCTGTTGATCGCCACCGGCCCCGGTGCCGAGGAACGACGTTCCATTGCGGTGCTGGCCGTCGGTGGGCAGACGCTCTCTCTGCTGCTCACTCTGCTGGCGGTCCCCGTGCTGTACTCGTTCCTGGACGATCTGTCGCAGGTGGGCCAGCGGGCCTTCTTCAGAAGTACCGGCCGCACGGAGGACGACACACCCCCGCGGGACGGTGAACCGTCCGGCACACAGGCCACGAGAGAACAGGCCGGGGCATCTGTCTGAAAGGCCCGCCTGTGCCGACAGTCTGTGAGGTACATTAAACCTCTCTGGCACCAGGCTGCCGGTGCGGAACATCTTGCCGATGCCAGCTGCCTGAATCTTCTTCCTCTCCCCGCCGGGGAGAGGACTGAGGTGAGGGGCTGAGCGGACGATTGGTGCAACAGCGGTGCTGACAGGTAGCCGTCCGTTGGAACCCTCCGTCGATCCGTCCCTGAATGGAAGAAAAGTCAGAGAGACAACCACGCCCGTCGCTCCGGTACGTGCGATTCGGGGCCACGGCGGATCACTGATGAAGGTGTGGCATGCCCACGCTCGCGTGGGCATGTTTTCGCTGTGAGGGTT
>JAGQPV010000017.1 GCA_020426545.1 Planctomycetaceae bacterium | reverse complement strand
GTTCGTCGAGATCAATATCGATGCCGACCTTCAGCTTGAAGTGACGAAAACCGGCTGCCGTGCGACTGGCGATTTCCTCCCGCAGGGCTTCGAGGTCTTCCCGGATGAAGGCCACCCACGAGATTTCGACCTGGCTCCGCTGGCGTCCGCCCAGCAGCTGGTAAATCGGCACATGGGCTGCCTGCGACATCAGATCGCAGCAGACGGTATCAAGAGCGGCACAGATCAGCCGGGGCAGTTCGGCATCTTCGAGAAAGGTGACGGGGTACTTCGCCCGGTAATCGGTGTGCAGCTGCCGGGTGTCGAACGGATCCCGGCCGATGAGCATGGTCCGCACGGTCTCGGCCAGGTCCTCCAGCGGGACACGTTCGCTGACGGGGATATCGGAGATCTCTCCCCAGCCGACAAGGCCGCTGTCGGTGGTGGCTTCCAGCAGTACAAAGGACGAGCGGGCCACCACATCGCGGGCACCGCCCCCGTCACGGGCAATCTGCGTGGTATAGGCCCGGGCGACTTCCACCGGGTGCAGGGTGACGTTGGTAATTTTCACGGGTGCTGTTTCCGTGGCTGGCCGGCCGCTGGATGGACTGTGACCAGGTGCCGGCAGCAGCGGGGAGAGAGGCCATTCACCGCTGGCCGGTCGCCACCGGGCCTGTTCAGCCCGGTAGTGTGGCGCGTGACAGCAGGAGGAGGCAAGCGGCCAGCCGCGATCGGTGGCCGCAACAGGCCACACGGCCCACCTTAGAGTTTGGGCGGTGGCGTGGGTTTGGGCCGGGGCTTTCTCGGGCCGGGTGTGCGTGGCGGGAAGTAGTGCTCGTTGAAGCTGGCACCAAAGTTCCGACTCCGCTCGTACTCGGCCCGGCGGGCCCATGGTGTTCCCGGGTGTTCCTCGCTGACCAGGGCCAGCCGGCGGAGGGCATCCTCGTGAGCTTTCTGCAGGTCTTCCGCGGTGACCTTCAGAATTTTTTCCTGCGCTTCGCTGGGCAGCACCAGTTTGGAGACACCCACACGGATGGACCACCGGTTGGACTTGGGGTTCCTGATTCGCTGGGGCATGTCCTGCCCGAACTGGTGCAGGGCAATGCCGTATTCAAACAGCCGCACACGGTAGGCAAACAGCTGGGCGGTCATCAGGTCGTAGCTGGCCCGCCAGCGGACGGACGCTTCCTGTGCCCGCAGCGACCGCACGGATTCGAGCCGTTGCTGCGCCTGTGTGGTGGCCTCAAGCAGCAGCGTAATCTGCTGCAGCCGCTTCATGACAGCCGTGCTGGACTCAGCCCAGTTCAGGCTGAAATACTCGTAGTCGGGGAGTTCCAGGGCTTTATTGCGGGGGTCATAGGGGTTGAGCAGAGAGATCACATCCCAGATGGCTTTGCGGAATTCGCTGCGGTCCCGCTCAACAGCGTATTCGCGGCGGGATTCGAGGTTGGGCACGTATTCCCGCATGGCCAGCATTTCGAACTTGCGGTTATCGAGATCGTTCAGGTCTTCCTGCTCGTTGGGCAGCTGGAAGAAGATTCCGCCGGTTTCTTTGGCCAGTCGGACCTGCTCGTAGGGGCCGAAGCCACTCATGTGGGAATCCCGCCGGCGGCGGAAGCCGTCCCACTGCAGCAGTTCGGCGAAGGGAGTTTCCGGGCCACGGCGAATCGGCAGATAGAACAGCCGTCCGGTTTCCGGCTGCACCCATTTTACATGGGCATACAGCGAACCGAACGTTGCTTCCCGACCGAGAAAGTAAATCGGGGCGCGGGCACTCTTTGCCGCCTGCAGAACTTCTTCCACCTGAGTGCCGTCGTCGCCCGATTCATCGCTGACGACAATCAGCACGAGCTTGCGTTTACTGCGGCGGACACCTTCGTACTTCTTCAGTGCCTGGAAGATCGCAGTACACATGGCTTCATCGCCCGACTGATCGACGGGAATGCGGTCGATGGCGGCCATCAGTTCTTCAGGGCGGGATGAGGGCTGCGGCGTATGCACGTGCCAGCTGCCGCCATAACTGGTAATCGACGTCAGCAGGATGTCGTCGGCTGACGGGCCGCGTTTCGCGGCGGCTCCCGCGCGACGGGGATCGCGATCGACCAGCTTCAGCTCTTCATAGACTGTATACATCCGCTTTTTGAGGTCTTCCTGATCGTCCTTCATGCTGCCCGATTCATCGAACAGCCACACCACCATCAGCTTGCTGCCCCGCATCATCCGCACCAGTTCGCGGGTCAGCTGATCGAGGGCGGCCCCGTAGCCTTCCACTACCGCGCCGACTTCACCGGTGACTTCCAGTTCGCCCAGGTCGTTGCTGAGGGTATCGACCCCCTGCAGATTGAAGTCGCCCACTTTGATTTCGATCTGCGGATCGCGAATGACTTCCTGATCTTCAATTTTCGTCTGGTTGGACATTGGCCCGCTGGATCCCCCCGACGCATCGCTGATGCTGCCGGCCACGAAGTTCAGTGACTCGGCGACTTCGGTCGGTTCCTCAATATCCTGCACGAACTCTTCCTGAGTTCGTTCTTCCGCCAGGACGGAATCAAGCACCATGTCAGGAATATACTCTTCCGTCGTTAATGTGATGGTGGCCATGGCGCCCAGAATCAGGGCGTGCAGGCCGAGCGATATGAAGAGAGGTGAGATCTGCTGACGTGCGTGCATCCACTTCATTCCATAGCAGAAGGTGGTAAGCGGGCGAGTCAAATTGTCTGGAAGTCAGGCATCGCCACTGCAGATCGCAGGGCGGTGGAAAATTCTGTTGATCGCAGATGGAGCACAGAACAACAGGAGCTGCTGCGGTCCATCCGGCCCTGGCCCCCTCTGAAACACAGAAGAAACCCGCACTCCGAAAGACCAAAACCTGGTAGATGTGTAGATAGATTCCGACCAGAGGAGCAGCTGAGCCGGCGATTGCGTGCAACTGCTCCGGGCCAACTGTCCAACGTATCAGGTAAAGGTGCGGTTGTCCATTGGGGAATTTGAGCATCTTCGCTTCTGCCGGAGCGGGTGGGTGGTCTGCCCTGGACGCGGGAGTTACAACTGCTGCGGGAATGCTGCCGCTGGCACCGCCTGCCCCTGGAGAGTCGATTCATCACGGAACAACTGATGGCTGCCAGTCCTTCACCTGATGTCCTGCAGACCGGGATTTACGGGGAGAGTCCGCACCTGCTGTCGCTGGCCCGGGCGCTGGTGGCCGATGGCCGGTTCCGGCTCGTTCGGGCCGCAGCCACCGGGAAACACAGTGGCGAGCTGTTACAGGCCATTCCCGGGCTGCAGCTGACTGACGACTGGCAGGAGCTGCCTGGCTCGGGTCTGCAGGCGGTCATCATCTGTGTGCCGCCGGGAGAGGACAGCGGGGCGATCCGCCAGCTGGCGACCGATATTCCCCGTGTCGTGCTGCTGATTGACCAGGTTCCCGACCTGACGCTGCTGTACGAGCTGTCGCTGATTCGGGACGATACCGGCGTGCTGCTGCTGCCGTGGCTTCCGGAACTGCCTGCGGTGGCCGCTCCGGTGGACGATTCTGCCGGCACCGCTGCGGAGGCTCCTCTGCGTTTTGTGCAGGTGGAAACCGAATACCAGGCCACCGGGGGGCAGAATTCCGGCTTTGTGCAGCGGAGCATCGTGGAACAGCAGCTGCTGCTGGATCTGCTGCTGCTGAACCGGTACTGCGGAGACTTCTCCCGAATTTCCGCGGTCTTCAGCGGGCCGGAAACCGGGCTGGTCGCTCATGCCACGGTCACCCTGGAGACTGTCAGCAAACTGCCGATTTCCTGGACCATGCGGGCTGCGGAACGCCCGATGTGGCGAATGCAGATTTCCCGCGATGCCCGGGAACAGCGGCTGGAAGGCGGTCAGCAGGGGAACACACTGGGTGAGGAACGCCGCCTGGCCTGGAACGGCGCTGCTGCAGAGAATTCGGGGCGGGAGAATTCTTCCGCCGCAGCCATTCCCGCCCGGCTGGCGGAAAGCCGACCTGTCGCCGGGGCCGCTCCCGCGGATTCGGAGACCGACTGGTCCCGGTTCCTGCGGACCATGGAAACTCTGGATGCCACCCGCCGTTCGGCCCGCCGGGGGCGGACAGTGGACCTGCATTTTGAAACCACTTCCGAGCGAAGCCAGTTCAAAACCCACATGATTGCCGTGGGCTGCGGTCTGCTGACACTGACCCTGCTGGCGGTGGTGCTGGTGCTGCTGCTCGGCGAAATCTTCAAACCACCGGTGTTTGTGATGCAGGTGGCCCGCCTGGCCGTATTTGCGCCGCTGGCCGGTTTCCTGCTGCTGCAGCTGCTGCTGCTGATTGCCCGGCCGAACCGTGAAGAAGGCAGACGACGGACAGCGAACCAGCCGGCGGAAGCAGAGCCCGCGAAGAATGCTGCCGTCGGTTCGCCCGCGGACCATCGCACCGGGGATTGATGACGGGGCGATGCTTCCCGATTTCCCTTCGCTCCAGCAATCTCCGCAGCTGGTGGCCGGTGGAATTCCAGAGAAGCCGGAATTTCCCGCCAGGAAGTACGAGACATTTCGGCAGTATCGCCGGTAAACTCAACAGCCTGCTGACTGAAGGCACATCGCCGGCTCCGGCGTCTCTCACCTGTGCCGACCGAATAGTGACTTTCCGAAACCGGCAGCTCCTGATCCACTCCGGGAGCAGCGGCTCTCTTCACCTCCTGATTGCCGAGACCGACCACATGCGGACTTCAGCGACTCTTCCCCTCAGAGCACATTCCTTCCGCGGGCTGAGCATCGCGGGCATCGTACTGGCAATACTGACACAATATCTTGTGCCGGTTCTGCCGGCGGCGGAAGCAGACAGCCCGGCGGCCGGCTCCGTGACCATCAGCACGGAATTCCCCGGTGGCAACGCCGCGACTGGTCAGAACGAAGCCGGTCTCGTGCAGATTGCTCCTGACCTGCGAGGGGATAACCCGTGGTTCTACTGGTACTTCGCTGCCACGGCGAAACAGGCGGGGCGGGTGGTATTTGAAACACCCGCGAAAGTCGCCGGCTTCAAAAACGGAGGCATCGGCTTTCAGGGACCGGCCATCAGCACCGATGGCGGGAGCACCTGGCAATGGATGGGAACGGAGAATGTGAAGGACAACACCTTCTTCTACGACTTTGCCAGGGCGGGCGATGTGGTGCGGTTCGCCGTCACCATTCCCTATGTGCAGTCGGACCTGAAAGCATTTCTCAAACAGCATGCAGACAACCCGCATCTCAAACAGAGCGAACTGACCACCAGCCGGAACGGTCGTTCGGTCGATCTGCTGCAGATCGGCACGCCGGGGCCGAACGTGCAGCCCGTCCTGGTGACCGCCCGGCATCATGCGGCGGAAACCATCGCCAGTTATGTGCTGGAAGGCTTTCTGCAGGAGGCCATGTCCGACGAGCCGGCCGGTGTCGCCTTCCGGGAGAAGTACGTGCTGTTCGCCGTGCCGCTGGTGGATACCGATGGCGTGGCGGAAGGAGACCAGGGAAAGAACCGCAAGCCGTGGGACCACAACCGGGATTACAAGGAAGGCAGCATCTACCCCGAAGTCCAGGCCATCATGGCACTGGGTGAAGCACAGAATTTCCGGTTTGCCCTCGACTTTCATTGCCCCACCCTGGTGTTTCCCGACCACCAGGTGATGTATTTCGTGGGGGCAAAGACGCATCCCCAGCACAACTTCCAGAATGTGACTCTGTTTGCGGAACGCATCAAAGCGGGCCTGCCGAAGACAGCTCCGCATGGTCCGCTGGTCTGGCTGCGGGCCGAAAAGGACGCTTCTCCCAAGTCGTCCCGGTTCTTCGGATTTCGGGATGACACCACGTTATCGGCGACTCTGGAAATTCCATTTGCTCCGCCGGGCCGGAAGACGGACCCCGCCAGCTGCCGGCTGTATGGCCAGATCATGCTGAAAGCATTTGTCGAGACAGAGTTTCTGACAGGAAAGGAATGACCCCCGCACCGGGCGCGGCGCCTGCCATCGCGGCCAGTATTCAGAAGCATAGGCACCATTTCCTGGCCCGCGGAGCGGACCCGGGCTGACGAATGTACGGATTGTCCGATACAGCAGGGCCCGGAGATTGATCTTCAGAACGCTTCCGGCCTGGTTCATGCAGGAACTGAAGCTAGGCTTGGTCGTGTTTCTGCGGGAAATCACCGGCAGTCGGTTGCGGAATTCTCCGGCCAGGAGGTTTCTGGCGAAGAACAGCGCCCCACAGGGCTGCTGGCGACCGCCTGTCAACCACATCCCGGGCCGGGTTTGAAGGCAATCACCGTGCAAGAAGCTGGACAAGCTGTCATCGACCTGTTTCAGATGGTCGACAGGGCCTTCGCGGGCGGGTACGTGCTGGCTCTGGCGCTGGTCTGCCTGCTGCAGTACATGTTCTATCTGTTTCGCCTGACCGAAGTGAAATCTCAGCGAAAGCAGGATCTGCTGCTGCTGGAAGACCTGGAGTCCGATCTGCAGTGTGCGGAACGCGACCGCACTCTCAGTCAGCTGGAAAACAGCATTCTCCGCGATGTCGTTTCGGAATCCGATCTGGGCCGTGCCCTCGAAATGCTGCTGTGCCGGTACATTCCCGACGCTGACAGCGGGTCAGCCGCCTTCATTCAGATGCTGCAGAACGGCGAACAGCAGGTGCTGCACTGCCGGGGCGTTGATGAGGAGGAAACAGCCAGCCTGCTGATCGGGCCGGAACTGCTCCAGCGTCTGGCCACCGAACCCGTGGTCGTCGTGCAGCAGGACGAACTGCTGCAGACGCCGCTGGCCCGCATGCTGGACAACGACGAATCATCCAGCGATCCAGCGGAAAACGGCAGGCGGGAACTGCTGCTGTTCGGCATTCACGATCTCGAAGTGCTGGAAGGTGTTCTGGTCACTTCACGGCTGTTTCCGGCGGGTGCCTGCCGGGACTACCAGATTGAACTGGCTCGTCGGCTGATGGCCAGTATCGCGGGCAACATGCAGAGAAGCCGTATCATGCGGCAGAATGAGCGCCAGCTGTGGTCGGTGCGTGAAATGCTCGAACTGCGGGCCATTACCGATGGCCGCTACGAAACACCGCTGCAGATGGTGGAAGAATACCTGCATTGTCTGCGTTGCCAGCTGCACGCCGACCAGGCCACGTTGTACCTCTCCCGCGCGGAGGACAACCGGGCCGCGCTGCTGCTGGCCGACAGCCCGCACAGCGACGAGGTTCCGCCGGGGAAAGTCCTGAACGGACCCGAAGGCTGCCCCCAGGAAACGGTCACGTTCGACACCGGCCAGCTGGAACAGATTCAGGGCAGCAAAGGCCTCGTGCTCCGCATGTCCCGGCATGGCCGACCTGTCGGCCGGCTGCATCTGGTCCGCGCCGACCAGACGGAATTCCTGCGGGCCGAACGCGAACTGGCAGGCTGGGCGGCCGAGTATCTGTCGGAAACCATTCTGCGGGTTCTGTCGCATGTGGCCGTGCAGCGGCAGGCCATGCAGGACGGGCTGACGGAACTTTCCAACCGGCGGGCATTCGAAGAGCAGCTGGGCCGGGAGATTGATGTGGCCCGCCTGGAAGGCACCGCCTGCTCGCTCCTGCTGATCGACCTCGACCGCTTCAAATCAATCAACGACCGGTACGGTCATCAGGCGGGCGATACCGTGCTGCGGTCCGTGGCCGATGTCCTCCGCGATCAGATGCTGCGGATGCGTTCCAACGACCGGGCCATGGTCGCCCGGTACGGCGGCGAGGAACTGGCCGTGCTGCTGCCGGGAATTCCGCTGGTGGGTGCCCGCCGGATCGCTGAATCGATGCGGGAAGCCATCGAACAGAATTCCTCCTCCTGCGGCCAGCAGGTGCTGCGGGTGACAGCCAGCATCGGCCTGGCGGAATTTCCCACGACGGCGGACTGCCGGGAAGGGCTGGTGGCCCGGGCCGATGCGGCCCTCTACCACGCGAAACAGAACGGTCGGAACCAGGTGGCCATTCCGACGACCACCGGTTCCTTCACCACCGAAATTCAGTAATCCGTCACAGGCCTCCCTCGAACGCTGCATCAGGCGAGATCAAACAGCATCACGGAAGCCGGCTCTGCCGACCCGGCGGAAAAACGCAGTTCGCTCTCGTCCGAGACAGCTGCGCCATCGCCCGCGGTGAACTGCTCGCCCCGCACCGCCACCTGCCCTTGGAGAATCTGCAGCCAGCCATGGCGGCCCGCCGCAAATGTGTGGGACAGGCTCGCTCCGGCAGCCAGTTCGGCCAGGTACACCCGGGCATCCTGGTGAATCAGCAGGGAACCTTCTTCCCCGGTCCGTGAAGCGACCAGCTGCAGCCGGTTCTGCCGTGCCTCCACCGCAAATGCTTTCTGCTCGTATCCCGGCTGCAGGCCCGCTTCCTCCGGCAGCAGCCAGATCTGATACAGATGAACCGGCTCCGTCCCGGACGGGTTAAATTCACTGTGCCGAATCCCGCTGCCGGCTGTCATTCGCTGCAGTTCGCCCGGTCGCAGCACTTCGCCGTTGCCCAGGCTGTCTTCGTGCCGTAACGATCCCGACAGAACATACGTCAGTATTTCCATATCCTGATGACCGTGCATCCCGAAGCCCTGATCCGCCCCGATCCAGTCTTCATTCATCACCCGGAGCGAACGGAACCCCATGTGGCGCGGATCCCGGTACTGGCCAAACGAAAACGTGTGATTTGTGTTGAGCCAGCCATGGTCGAAGTGCCCGCGGTCGGCAGCTGCGCGTCTGATGATCATCGTCTGCTCCTGTCTTTCCAGAGAACCATATCCGTCACACGAAAACTATTTACACATCATGTATATGGCTGAAAAAAAGACCAACTCGCTTCGAGTCGGCTCTTCGCAGTTTCTGCAGCACTATTTTCAACGTGTGAATCGAGGGGCCGTCACTCAGTCCGCCACGGAAGCCCGGGCTTCCTCCAGAACTTCGATCAGCAGTTTCAGTCGGTCGGCCGACACATGGCCAATCAGCTCCCGGTGCAGCTGCTCCATCGGTTCGTCGAGCTGGCTCAGCACCTTGCGGCCCTGCTCCGTCAGCTGGATGAACACCACCCGCCGGTCTTCCGTGCAGCGTTCGCGGGTGACAAAGCGCTGTTTTTCCAGCCGGTCAATCAGGCCGGTCATCGCGGGGACCACCTGAATCGTCCGCCGGGCAATTTCCTGTGAGGGCAGTGGTTTCCCTTCCCCCCGCAGAATTCTGAGAACGTTATACTGCGACGATGTCAGCCCGTATTCCCGCAGCAGCCGGCCAATCCGGTTTTCAAACTGGTCGCTCGTTCGCAGCAGGTTCAGGATGGCTTCCTGTTCCGGCGAGGTAAACGGGTGCCGCTTTCCCAGCTGCTGCTGCAGTTTTGACCCAGGCACATTGTCTCCTTCTCTCCGCGGGCTTCGTCTGACAACATTACCTTACGCATAACATATCGTCATGTCAACTGGATTTCCAGAGCATATTCCTGCGGAGACCACTCCGCCGGGCCTTGATTACCAGGTTGCCCTCCGACGAAAATCGCCCTCCTCGAGCCCGCAGGGTGTCGCGCGGTCTTCCTGAGGCGGTAACCTGAGCAGTCAGCCCCCAACCGGCTGACCGGCATGGATCAGAGGAAACAGGAGGTACACGGTGACAGCCGAGATCGAAGCAGACGAACTGATTGATGCCGCCAGCCGGGCCGCCCGGGAAGCCGGCCAGATCTTAAGAGACTGGGCCGGGCGATTTACGGTGCGGGAAAAGGGCCGGGCCGATCTGGTGACCGAGGCCGATCACGCGGCGCAGGCGGCGATTCACGAACGCATCCGCCGACAGTTTCCGCAGCACGGCTTTCTGGGCGAGGAAGGCCTGGAAGAGCCGGCCCCCGGTGGACGATACCGCTGGATTATCGATCCGCTTGATGGCACTTCAAACTATGTGCATGGTTTTCCGTTTTATGCAGTCTCCATCGGAATTGAAGACCAGGGAGAACTCATTGGCGGTGCGATTTACGACCCCAGCCGCGACGAACTGTTCACCGCGGCCAGAGGGCAGGGCACCTGCCTGAACGGCAAACCTGTCACCACCAGCGGGACCGAGCCCCTCGGTGAAGCCATGCTGATGGCCAGCCTGCCGGTCGGCACCCGCCGAGACGACCCGGCAATCGCCCGCTTTCTGAAACTGCTGCCCCAGGCGCAGACGGTGCAGCGCAGCGGATCAGCCGCGCTGAATCTGTCGTATGTGGCCTGCGGACGGATCGACGGATTCTGGTCCAGCAGCCTGAAACCGTGGGATATGGCTGCGGGAGTGGTGCTGGTCCGCGAGGCGGGTGGAGTCGTCACAAAAATGGACGGGCAGACATTTCAGGTTGGCCAGCCCGATCTGCTGGCCACAGCGTCGCCCGCGCTGCACTCCGAAGTCAGCGCGGCTCTGCTGGCCGAATGAACTCCGGACGGGTGCATGCCGAATGCAGGGCAGTGAACCGGCTGAGGCCCGGTTCCGTTCCTGCCGGGAGAGAACGGAACCGCAGGGAACAGGACAGCAGGGCACAGAGAATCACGAGTGTGGCTGCTGCTTCTGCTGCCTGCACGAATCAGAGGATGTGGTCAGGATGTGACGATTCTCAACTGTGAGACTCGGGCACTCGGAACCGGAAGATTCTTTCACAGGCTTCAGGCCGAACGTATGATACAGGAGACTGTCCGCTGTATCGGGCGGTTCCTTTCCTGCTTTTCAGTACATGTTCAGTACAACGTCTCACTTCAGCCTGCAGACGGCGCAGTCCTGCGGAGATTTTCTGCCTGCTGTGCACTCTGGTTCTGCGCTGAGTGTTCTGGATCCCGGGGCGGCCTGGCAGGCTGACCGGCGGGACTGTCCACAGGAATGCGATGCCGGATGACGGACAGCAACGGGCCTGCTGCGTCGTCCGCTGTTAACTCGGACCACAGAAAGCTGACTGTGGCTGATTTGAATTGACGGGTTTACGGCCCCGGATTGACGACCGATTTTCCGGACAGCGACTGAGCGTCCGGCAGATCAACAGGCCATGCGGCTGCCGATTGGTGCCAACGACCGATGGGGAATTTTCATACATCCGATTGCTGCCAGCTACCGGGTCACCAGCCGCACGATCGCGGCGGGCCAGCGGTTGTCTCGCTCAGCTTCCATCTGCCGCTTCGCGGCTGGCTGGCGGCTGCGGCAGTGGCGGCCGTCCTGATCCTGTGCAGCCCGGTCAGCGAAATCACAGCCCAGGAATCGACCACTCCACGGCCCGTGGCGGAAGCCACCGAGGCCCCCCGGATCAAGCCGGTGGCGGGCGATGCGGATGCTTCCTCCCGTCTGCGGCAGGCCACCGGGTCGACCATCTATCTGGAAGGGCCCGACGGACGACCGGTGCCCGTTCCCGCCGATGCCAACCTTGAGGACTTTCTCAACTGGCTGAATACCCGGCAGCAGGAAACACGCCCGCAGCAGCCGGATTTCAGTCTGACATCGGTGGCCCTGTCCGGCACGGCCGACGAGCGTCTGGTCCGGCTGTCGATCGAAATCGGCATTCGGCTGTACCGGCAGGACAGCTGGGTTCGCGTGCCGCTGTTTCTGAATGAGGCCGTATTCCGGGGCAGCAGCTACGAAGGTCCGGGAGAAGTCAGCTATGACGGCTTCAGCCGGGACACCGATCACAGCTGCTGGCTGAAAGGCACCGGACTGCACCGGCTGAAATTTCAGATCGTGCTGCCGGTTCGCAGCCAGCTGAATACCCGCCGCATTCAGCTGCGGCTGCCCGAAGCCGCGGTCAGCACGCTGGAGCTGGATCTTCCCTGGAACGAGGACCGGCTGTCGCTCAAGGCACCGGCCGGCACCGCACTGCGTTCCACTCCCACCACCGAGCTTTCCACCCGAGTCGAACTGGCCGGCATGGGGAAGCTGCTCGATCTGCAGTGGGAGCCGTTGCCGGAACAGTCCCGCACGGCTCCTGTCCTGCAGACCAGAACCCGCATCCGGATTTCGCTCAGCGAGAACACCGCCTTCCTGCGGGCGGAGCAGGAAATCCAGGCTCTGCAGGGTGGTTTTCAGGAAGCCGTCATCGACCTGCCGGCCGGGTTCGAACTGCTCGATCTGGAAGGTGCCTCCTACCGCACGCATTCGCTGGTGGGAACTCCCCCCACGCGGGTGCGGGTCGAATTCAACAGCAGCACAGCCGGTCCGGTGAAACTCCGCTGGCTGTTCAGCTCCCGCCTGTCCGACCGGTCGGCCCGGCTGAGAATCTCCGGTTTTTCCGTCCAGGGTGCACGGCGGCAGACAGGCGAAATCGCTGTCGAGCGGGCCGACGGACTGCAGATGACCCGCGTGGAACGGGACGGCCGGTTTGTCACGCGGATTAACGTCAGCGAGTTTGTGGGCAGCGGGCAGATTTCCAGTGCCTACAGTTTTCTGAAACAGCCGTTCCAGCTGGTGCTGGACGTGACTCCCGTGGAACCTGTGTTCGAGGTTTCGCCGGAACTGTTTCTCCTGGCCGTTCCGGAACGATTGACGCTGTGGGGCGTGTTTCGCGTGCAGATTGCCGGGGGCTCCACCGAACGGGGATCGCTGGAGGAACTGACCATCAAATGGCCCGGCTGGGCGGAAGCCGGCTGGACGCTCGAACCACTCGAACTGTCGCAGCTGGTCAGTTCCGTGGTGCAGGATGAGCCGAATACGATTCGTCTGCGTTTGACGAAACAGACGAAGAACTCCTTCGAGCTGGTCATTCGGGCCGAACGCGCCCTGCCGGATGATGATCTGTCCGCCACGCTGACATTGCCCGCCATGCAGAGCCCGCTGGAAAGCCGCACGGTGCTGCATCTGCTGCAGGCCGATTCCTGCACAGCCAGTCTGACAGCCGCCCGGCCGGACGTGCTCCGCGAACGGGACAGCGATGCGATCTCTCCGGAACGGTGGCCGGCCGATACCGGGGAACGGGTACGCAGGCTGAGGCGTACGGACTTTGAACTTCCGACTCCCGTCAGTACTCCCGAGCTGCAGCTGAACATCACCCGGCACCCGGGGGAAATTGAAATCCGCCGCCAGTTGCGGGTCGAGGAACGCAGCGATCAGGTGATTCTGCGGGAGCAGTTTGATTACCGCGTTCAATGGGAACGGGTGGCCGCGGTGCAGCTGCAGGTTCCGGCTTCCGCTCTGCGGGGGTCGGTGATGTTTCAGCTGCTAAGAGAGAACGAGCCCGGCCGTCCGCCGCTGACAATTCAGCCCGAATCTGTCGAGCCCTCAGGAACCGGGGAAGACGCCGCCGCCTGGCGGACCGTTCTGCTGCGGATGCCGGAGCCCCTGCTGGGCCGGTTTTCCATCGCCGTGCAGCGGGTGATTCACGGTCCGGAAGAACCCGTCGCGCCGGGTGTGTTCCGCACCGCGAAACTGACACGGGTCGAGGGTCTGCCCTCCGTCGAAACGATATTGACGGTCCTTCCCGGACCAGCCACGGAAATCGTGCCGGACAGCAACCGCTGGGTCCCGCGGGTGGCCAGCCAGAATGCATGGCGGGAATGGGCCGCCCGTTCCGACCCGCAGGAGCTGCGGTTTCAGCTGGTGCCCCGTGCCACGGGACAGCTCGCGCAGTTTGTCGTTCCCCGGCTGCTGCTGGAAACCGAGATCGATGCGGCGGGCCGCGTCTGGACTTCCGCCACATGGGCGGTGCGCGGTCCCGCACGGCATGTGAAAATCGCCCTGCCCGATTCCCTGAAAGTGGATTCCATTATCTGGGAACAGCAGTATCTCAACTGGACACCACGCCGCCAGAACGATGGCCGGCTGATTCTCGATGTGCTGCTTCCGGAAACATCCAGCGATGAAGCGGGCACGGTCGATCATTTTCTTTCGCTCCGCTGCTACGCCGCCAGAACCTCCCCGCTGGGCTGGTCCCGCCAGCACCGGCTGGAAGCCCCCTCCCTCGTCGGCAATATCTGGGTGGAGAACACCCTGTGGTGGCTGGCTTTTCCGGGGTTCGACCAGTACCTGCTGACCGATCCTCCCGGACTGACCTCCGCCATGCGGTGGCAGCGTTCCGGGTTGTGGTGGTCCCGTCATCCTCTGCCCGGTTACCAGGATGCCCAGCGGTGGATTGCCGGCCTGCCCGCCGCCAGCAGCGACGCCAGCGGCCTCCAGCGGAATATCTACGCATTCACCAGCCTCGGCAATCCCCGGACGGTCACATTCCAGTCCATCTACCGCCCGCTGCTGGTGCTGCTGGGAGCCGGTGTGGCCTGGGCCGCCGGGCTGATTCTGCTGAAGTTTCCCATCACCCGCAGCATGCTGACATTGCTCACGGTTTCGGCCCTGCTGGCCGTGGCCGCACTGTGGTACTGGTCGGCCATTATTCTGCTGCTGCAGCCCGCCATTCTCGGCTTACTGCTGGCGGTGGCCATGGCCTGCATTCAGGAAATGTTCCGGCGGCAGCGGACCTCCACCATTCTGACGATTCCCTCTCCCAGTGAGCTGATTGGCCCGACCGGCTCCCGCAGTTCGTTCGAGCGTTCGCTGCATGCAGCCCTCGGCTCGGGCGAAATGACCGAGATCGGCCATCAGCATCTCGGCGGCAACCGCGATTCCGTCACTGGCAGCTGGCACGGTCTGCAGGATATCTCCGCACAGAAGCCGGTCGCCTCATCTTCGTCGGTCCAGAGGGACGGTCACTCATGAGTGGCCGGTTCCCGGCAGCCCGCATGCTCCTGCAGCGGCTGTCATTCGGTTCAACTGGTCAGGAGCAAATGTGCCACGGTGGCAGCTGTCACCCGGCCCGGTTTCGCAGAATCGTGCTGCGGCTCTGCCTGGTGCTGTTTCTGCTCGGCGGCGGGACGGGCAGTCGCTGGCCAGCAGGCAGGCACGCCGGCCCTGGTGGATTCGTACGGTCTGCCCTCGCCCAGGACAGCAAACCGAAGACCACTGGCATCCGCCCTGCTGACGGCTTCCACCGGGTGTATGTTCCCACAGACCTGGTGGAGCAGGTGCTGCGTCCCGGCTGGGTT
The DNA here is from genome assembly GCA_020426545.1 of Planctomycetaceae bacterium. Lineage (GTDB taxonomy): Bacteria > Planctomycetota > Planctomycetia > Planctomycetales > Planctomycetaceae > JAGQPV01. The sequence continues at coordinate 5,644 of JAGQPV010000017.1, read as the reverse complement.
CCCGTTTCCCGCGAGAAGCTCAACCGGCTGCTGCAGGCTGCCGGAACCGAGGAGCAGCGGCCCGACCCCGCCGTACTGACATCGGCCCGCTGGACCGCCACGCTGGCTGATCAACTGCTGAAAGGGGGCCGCTTTCACGGTGAAGTCGCCATTGCCGAGCCCGGAAACCAGTCCTCGGGGGCTCCACAGCTGATGGTATTGCCCAGGTCGAATCTGGCCTGGCAGTCGCTGCTGCTGGATGGCCAGCCCGCGGTATGGGGCACACTGGACGACGGGCGGACCGCCATCGCCCTGCCGCGAAACCGTCGGACCGTGCAGCTGACAGGAACCTGGGAATACCGGGGGAGGCAGCTGGCCCGCAGTCTCGAATGCCGTCTGGCCTTGTGGCCCGCGCTGTCTTCCACCGTGGAACTCGTTCTCGCCGCGGGGCTGACCGTTGAATCGAACGCGGGCGAAACTGAAGGCCCGCTGCCGGCGGAACGCTTTCGCCCGGCCTTCATCGGCCCGGACACCGATCCCTGGCATGTGCCTCCCGCCCTACCCTCCGTAACCGCCAATGCCGCGCCCAGCGGTCTCCAGGATGCCCCTCCGCAGGAGTCGGCGCCACAGGCCGTGTGGAGACTGGCCGCCGGCAGCCTGTCGGAACTGAAGATCTCCGTTCTGCAGCCACTGCCCCGGTCCACGCCGCCGATGACGGTTCTGTCGCAAAGCGACATGACCTGCGTCGTCCGCGAAGCCGGTGCTGAAGTCTCCGTGGATTTCAGTCTGGAAGTGCTCGACGGTCAGACCGAGCACCTGCGATTCCAGCTGCCCGATGACTTCCAGGTGCACTCGGTTCAGCTCGCCGGGGCGGTTGCCGGCTGGAATGTGCGGGAACACGAAGGCCAGCGTGAACTGGAGGTTTCGCTGCCTGTGGCCATTCGTGGCCCGGGAAGGCCGGTGCAGGTCCGGGGCGAAGTTCCGCTCAGACTGGGTGGTGGCTGGGATCTTCCCGTTTTGCGTCTGCTCGATTCCGTATTCGTCGAACGGCTGGTCCATCTGCAGGTGAACCCGCCACTGGAACTGCATGGACACACGGCGGTGCATACCCGGCAGACCGAAGCCGTCACCAGCAGCGATGGCGGAGCCATCCTGTCCTTCAGGCAGAGTGCGGCAGATGCCAGGCTGACGGCCGATATCGGTTACCCCCGGCAGGTTGTCGGCGTGCAGTCGCTCAGCCTGCTGACATTCGGCGAGCGGCAATGGCAGATTCAGTCGGAACTGGTCTGGCAGGTGCAGTCGGGAACCGCCTGGCAGGTCCAGTGCACGGTTCCGGCCGGCTGGCGAATTACCGAAGTGCAGGGCTGGAACCGCTGGCCCGAAGGAGATGCCACCGGCGAATCGGCTCTCTCCAGCTGGTCGACCCGCCCCAACCCGGATGGCAGCCAGCTGCTGCTGATGGAGTTTCTCGAAGCACTGACGCCCTCCCGCTCGGGACTGGTGCGAATTCGCGCCCTCCGCACTTCAGCCGGGGGAACATTAACCGACAGGCTGCCGATCATTCAGCCGATTGGTGCCGGCACCATCTCCACTGCCGTCGCGGTTGAGCACACGGCCAGCCGGCATTTCGAGCTGACCCGCCCCGGTCCGTTTCTGTCCATCGATCAGAGCCGCCTGCCCGCCATCGTCAGAACCCTGCCTCTGTGGCAGCGGGTCAGGCAGCCCAGCAGTTCGCGGCAGCTGTTCCTGTCCACCACGCCCGATGCCAGCGGTCGGTTGCGTCTGTCCTCGGTCAGGCCGCTGTACAGCTCCCGCGTGCTGGTGACGGTGGATGTCGGCCGGCACAGTATCCGGCAGCGATGGCAGATTACCCTGGACGATGCCGAAACCTCCGGCGGACAGATCCACGTCTGGCTGCCGGGACACCTGCCCGATCTCGTCTGGACTCTGTCCGACGATCCGTCCACCGTTCTGCCCAGCCATGTGCTCGATCCGGCTGACTTCCCGGAATGGATGCTCGATGCCAGCGGAACACTGCTGGTCGTCGAGACGGGTGGACGTCCCGCGGCCGAGCTGAGTGTCGCAGCGGAACGAACATTTCCGTTCCGTCTGCCCTGGACGCCCACACTGGCATTTGTCCCGGGCTCCAGCCGGTTCGATGCCGAGGTGGAACTGCGGCTGCGGGGAACCGCCTGCACCATTCAGACCAGAGGCATGGATCAGGTGGCCTCGCGGGTCGAGCCTCCGGGCGGGTCGGAGCATCGCACGACCGATCATCGGCGGGAGACTGTCCGTACCGGGACCGGGGAGAACAGCCCGGCTGCTCAGCCATCCGCGGACGAGAGCGGTCTTTCTCCTCCAGACGCCTCTCCACTGCATTCGGTCAACCGCTGGGAGTATCACTCGATTGCCGACAGTCTGACGCTGGCGCCCGAGTCGGCCCAGCAGGCGGCCACGGCTGTCACTGGTTCCAGGCTGGAACTGCACAGCGACTTTGCCACCCAGGGCGGTACCGCGCTGCACCGGGCCCGGTTTTATATTCCCGCCGGGGAAAACTCGGGGGCCTTCATTGTGCAGCAGCCCGACGTCGCCGGACCGGTCCTCTGTTTCCTTGATGGCCAGCCCGTGCCCGCGGGAACGGAAGAACCCGCCATTCACCGCCTGCCCTTAAGTGCCGATCGATCGCATCAGGTCGAACTGCGATACAGCACCCCCTTTGCCGCGGGCAGTCTGGCTCCTTCGCTTTCCATTCCGTTACCGCAGACGCCGCACCCGGTGGCCGGCTTCCAGTGGCAGATTCATCGGGACGGGGCGTTGCAGCTGCTGGCCGCGCCGACGGGCCTGGTCACATCGCTCCCTCCCGAGACAATCAGCTGGTTCAGCCGGTTCTTCGGTCCGGCAGGCCGCCCGCTGAATCGCGGACTGTTCAACCCTTTCAGCAAAGCCGACTGGCGGGAGCTGTGGTCGCCCCGGCCTGCGGAAGCAGCCCGCCTGGCAGATGCTGCCACGACCGGCCGAGGCACTGCAGCGGCCAGTCACACGGCCAGCCATTCCACCGCACCGCAACTCATGGCAGCCGGGCCGCTGCCCGGGGCCGCCATTTCCATCCGGTTCTGGAATTCCGATGTCGCCAGCCGGATCGCCTGGGTGTGTCTGCTGCTGTCGCTGCTGGCCGGCTGGACGCTGCGACATCGTCAGGTCACCTTCCGGGGCCGGGCGGGAGCAGCCGCTCTGGGAGTCTGCCTGGCAGGCTGCTGTTTTCTGTCTCCACCGGGAGCATTGATCTGCGGAGGAATCGTCAGCGGACTGCTCCTGGCAGCCTGCCTTCCCCGCAGGCTGGTGCTGGCCGGATCACGGGGCCGGTGGGCATCCAGCCAGAATGATGAAGTACCGGTGGGCAGTACCGCCACCTACCGCATGGGGGTGCCGTTCCTGCTGCTGGCGGCCTTTGCTCTGCAGGGCCTGAAGCCAGCTGTCGCACAGAATCCGGCTTCCCGGCCCGCCGCACGGGCCACACCCGCTGCCCGCGCGCAGCCCACGGCTGCCGAGCGTCGAAACGAGCTGATTATTCCCGTTGATGAGCAGCAGCGTCCCTCGGCGAAACTGCCCGTGGCCTGGCTGCATTTCAGCCGGCTGGCCGAACTGCAGCAGGCGGCCTCAGCCAGTCGCCAGCCGGAATTCAGCCGCGTCCTGATTCGCTCCATCCGGTGGAACGGCCAGCTTCCGGAATCGGGAGCGGCCGACCTGAAAGCCACCTGCGAAGTCATCGTTCTGCCGGGAACTCAGCCCGCCGTTCTCAGTCTGCCGTTCCAGGGAGGAAACCTGGCCGGTCCGCAGCCCTGCACAGTCGATGGCCAGCCACGGGAAGTCACCCGCGACCCGGCCACTGGCAGCCTGCAGATTCTGCTGTCCGGCATGGGCATTCAACAGACCGGCGGAATCCGGCCCTCCGCGGAATATCCCGCAGCAGCTGAGGCCGCTGCCGGGGCGGTAGAGCAGTCTACGCAAGTCGGGAGTGTTCGTCCCGCTGGTCGCCCGCCGGTGGTTGCTCCGGTTCCCTTCCGCTCGGACTCGTCTGCCCCGGTCGACGTGACCCGCCACACCGTCGAGCTGCAGCTGCGGGTACCGGTGCAGTCGATGCTGGCGGATCGCTCGTTCACAATTCACTGCCCGCCCGCCAACTCGGCGGAGCTGGAACTGCAGGTGTTCGCCGGCTGCCAGCACGCACGGATCGAACAGGCCCTGGGGGGCACCTTCTGCGATTTCTCCACCGGGAAGCTGAAAGCCCGTCTGGGGGCGTGCAGCGAGTTCACGGTATCAGCCAGGACGGGGACCACTGCACCCGCCGTGGCCGGTGGTGCTGCCGAGCCCCCGCAGATGACGGCCGACATTGCCACTTTGATTGATGTGACTCCCAATCTGCTGAATCATCAGACGCGGATTCATTTTCAGACAGATCAGACACCGATGGATTATTTCCGTCTGCGTCTTCCGCCAGGAGCCATTCTGCGGGCCGCTGCGACGGAGCAGCCTCACCGTTCCACGATTCTTCCTTCCAGTGCCGATGGCAGCCGCGAGATACTGATTGAACTGACCGAGGCCGGTGCCCGGGAGGTAACTGCCCGCCTGTCATTTGCAGTGCCCCGTGTGCGGAACAGCGCCGAAATTGACGTTCCCGTTCCGGATCTGCTTCCCCGGTCGCAGGTCGACGGGTTCCGGCTGGTTCGCCGTTCCAGTCTGGCGGCGGTGTCGCATCCGCTGGAGATGCATCTTCAGCATACGAAGGCAAGAGAACCCGCCTGCGTTCCCGTACCGGTGGAAGAATTTCTGAAAGCCTGGGGAGAGGACAGCCTGCCCCGCCAGCCGCGGTTTGCGTTCCGCATCGGTGGCCCTTCCGCCATTCGCCTGAGCCAGCAGGAAATTCAGGCCCGCCGCCAGGCCAGGCTGGATCAGACCATTCTGGTGACGCGCCACCGCCTGGAAGTGCTGCTGGAAGCCACCTTGACCACACAGGATGCACCAGCTTTCGACCATGTCCTCACCACCGACCCCGGGCTGCGGATCTCCTCGGTCTCGGTGACGGAAGACCAGGCGAACCGGCTGCAGCGGTGGTCTCACCTGGATGGCCGCCTGGTACTTTATCTCAGCGGACGAACGACCGGCACGCAGCAGATTCAGGTGCGGGGAAGCCTGCCCCTCAGCGGAAACGGTGTCATCAGTCTGCCGGAATCCGGACTGGAAGAAGGCCAGATTACCCATTCGACACTCGACCTGTACCGCACCCGCGATGTGGAAGTTCGTCCCGGCTGGCTCGGCGGCATGCCTCACCCCGAACTGTCCGCGACCGACACTGCCGCGCCGGCCGACTCCAGCAGTGAAGGGGCCGACCGGAATAACCCCACACGCAGGGAACTGATTCGTGACACGATCCCGCTGAGTCATCTTTCGACCGAAGGAGAACTGCCGGAGCTGCAGCTGATTTCTGTCACCCCGGTGACCGAGCCACTGGTGGCGGAGTCGGTTCTGCTGATTGGCCGGGAAGGGCGGGACGGCCTGCTGCCGGTGGAAATTCGACTGCGACTGACCGGCGGGCTGCGCCAGCTGCCGGTCCTGCAGTTGCGAATTCCGGCTGCTCCCGAGGAAGCCTTCCGGCTGGTCGATTCCG
>JAGQPV010000179.1 GCA_020426545.1 Planctomycetaceae bacterium | reverse complement strand
CCCGCTGGTGGAAGCAGAGTGCCACTGCAGAAATCTCTACTCCCTCGCAGGAGAAGGGCGTGGCATACGGATCGACTTTTTCCGACCTGAGCGAGGGTGCCGCTGCTGGCTTGTCCAGCAGTGCCTTCGGTCACCGGACGAAGGCGGGCACCATGTCAGACCACGCCCTTCCTTTGTCAGGGCGTGTCACCCACCCGCAATGTGCCATGCCCATAGCCACGAAGCGGGGCAGGCATGCTCGATGAGCATGGTTGAAGGCCATCGAAAGCAGATGCCCACACAGGCGTGGGCATGCCAGTCAGCCGCAGAGAAACACAAAAAATAAACTCAGGGTGCCATGCCCATAGCCGCGAAGCGGGATGGGCATGCTCCGAGAGTATGGTTGAGACCATCAGAAGCACATGCCCGTACAGGCGTGGGCATGCCAGCCAGTGGAAACACTGGCAGCAGGCTGCCAGTGTTTTTCATTCGAACTGAGAATTTCCGGACGCCGGTTCAGAAGCCGAGCTGAGTGACCAGCAGTGAGAGCGAGGCAGCCGCTGCGGCTCCCGTCACCCAGCACATGGCGGCGCGGCGGCGGTAGCGGGACAGCAGTTTGTTTTCGCTTTCGGCGGAGACGAACAGCGGCTGGCTGGCCGTGCTTTCCATTCGCAGGCTGCCGTCATTGTCGCTGGCGTGGCCGAGCACATAGACCGGGGTGCCCGTTTTCAGAATGACTTCGGAATAACGGACTTTCTGCCGCAGATCGGGCTGATGATACCGCTCGCGGGCGATCATCCGCACATACCAGGGAGCGGCTTCGTCTGTTTCCACCATACTGCCGACATCCAGCTCGGCAGACTGCAGATCGACCGCAATGGACCCTGTCCCGTCGGCGACGAGGCAGTCGGAAAACTGCCGGTCTTCCACGACCGTAGTCCAGGCTTCTTCGCCCAGATTCAGCGACAGCTCCTCCACCCGGATGTGATAGTACACGCATTCCGAGTTGGTGACGGGGCTGCGCAGTGGCTCACCGGCAGCGGCCAGGTGGCCCTTGATTTCGGCCAGCCCGTTTTTCACCTGCGAAACCGGTGTGGTCGGGGTGCGGTCAATCAGTACGGCCCGGCGGGTATTCCGGACAGCCCAGTAACCGAGTGCTCCTGCTGCTGTCGCAAACAGAACGGAAAGGAAACCTGCAAGTAGCGGCATCGTTCCTGCCCTCCCTCTGAAACCGAGTGCCCTGCCGAGGAGGCAGTGAGGCGGTTCAACTGCTCGATCAGAACGGGCAGCTGCGGGAGACAGGCTCCCGGCGATCCTTCCTCCTCCTCGCAATCAGGTGTAGGCGCTGCACCTGATCAGCAGCGGTTTCATTTGAGCGCTGTGATCGGGTTCTTTCGCATCTTTCAGTATGAACAGCTGATTTCGGTATCTCAATAGAAATCGGTGGAGGGAACGCATGAATCCCGGCAGAGCCGTTACAGCCCCTGGAACCGGCAGGTCAACCGGATGTCAGGCCGGAGGCGGGGCGAGTTTCCGCTTTTGAGGAAAGTCCGCGACCTAAGCTGTCTTTCGGGGTGTGTCCGTCAGCAGGATTGGGGAACTGTTCTTCTGCAGGGAAGCCGGATCAGGAAACAGAAAGAGCAGCACATGAAGCACCCGCCCACCGAAACAGCAAATTCCAGACGCAGGCGGGTCATCATCGATACCCGGCTGCAGGGGCGGCTGGTCTTGCGGGTGGCCGCCTTCTGGGCGGTGTACCATGTCGTTCTGTGGCATGCCATGTTTCTGCACCGCTACATTCAGTACCGGGGAGAACTGGCTGCTGGTGCCCGACCCATGCCGTTCAGTCAGCTCTATACGGAGTTTGTGAACGCGCACACGAGTATGCTGCTGTGTGCCTTCCTCGTGCTGCCGATTCTGCTGTGGGAAACCCTGAAGCAGACCCACCGGATTGCCGGTCCGGCGGAGCGGATTCGGCGGATGATTCGCCGGCTGGCCGCCGGCTATCAGGTGGAGCCGCTGCGGCTGCGGGCCGACGATCTGCTGGATGACCTGGTTCTCGATCTGAACGAGCTGCTGGCCGTGCAGCAGGCGAAAGAGATTCAGCAGGCCCGGGGAGCAGGCAGCGGGCAGGTTCCTCTGCCTCCGGAACTTCCCCCGAAGCCGCCCGCATCAGGCGGCAGAGAGGTCGACAGGCAGACGACAGCGGCAGCCGAGGCGGATTCTATCGGAACATCGGGAGACCGCGTGACCGATCACGATATCGATCCCGAAGCCTCGGCGATTATGGAAGAAATTCACGATCTGCAGAGATCGGCCGCCCGGCCATTGACCGAGCAGGAACGCCAGGAACTGGAACTGTACCGTCAGCAGGTGCAGTAACCGGCCGGCGCATTCCTCCCGTCGGAACATGCTCCCGGCAGACCATTATTCGCCGCGGCTGATCTGCTCGTCGCGGCTGCAGATGACGGCATAAGCGGCCTCCGCAGTTTCGGCCTGCCGCAGTTCATCGAGGAAACCGGGCGACTGAAACAGGCGTCCCAGCCGGGCCAGGACTTTGAGGTGTGTTCCGGCATCCCGGCAGAGCACCAGGAAGTACATGTCGGTCAGGTTTCCGTGTGCGGCGCCGAACGGGATTCCGCTGGCGGTCCGACCGAACGCCACGACCGACTGACCGAGAACTTCCGGCAGCGGGTTTCGCGGGTGAGGAATCGCCACGCCGGTGTCGAAGGCGGTGGACAGAATGTCTTCCCGTTCGAGCACGGCCTGCAGCGCGGTGGCGGGTTCCCACACCTGCCAGGTGCGGCCGGCCACTTCCACCAGACTTTCCAGGACGGAGCGGCGGGTTCTGGCCTGCAGAGGAACTGCCACCAGTTCGGGCTTCAGGAGGCTGGTGACGGGGAGATCGGAATCTGCTTCCGTGGTGCCCTGGGACTCCTCCACCACGGCCAGTTCCCGCTCGCTGTATTCCCGCATTTCCCGTTCGAGCCAGTGGGTAATCTCAGTCGAGTGGAACTGCCAGTCTCCGCTGACCTTCCTGCCCGGAATCCGTCCGCGGTTGGCGAGTTTTTCGATCTCTCGACGATCGCGGCCGAGTTGCCGCGCGAGTTCATCGAGCGAATAGGTCTCGTGAGACATCGGGCTGATCCGGTGCGAAGGTGGGTGGCGGTATGTGTGCCTGTCCGAAAATCCTGACCACACGCAATTCTGGTGTGGGATGCTTCATACGTCCCGCCAGTGGATGGCGGGGCACGACAGGGATTCGGTCAGGTTGTGAATTCAGGGAGGGACTGACGGCAGCCAGACTTCAACGGAAGCACCGGCCGGGGGATTCTCTGCCGGGGCGAAGCCCAGGACCAGGCATTCCAGCCGGACCGGCAGGACGCACCACGCGGGGTGTGCGGTTCCGGCGACTGTGTGCCCTTCCTCGCGCGGGCCCGTCAGGCAGAGACATCTCTCTCTGGAAAGTGTACCACCACTGATCTTTGCCGTCTGCGCTACCGGTGACTCAGAACCGCGAACCGTGAACGGCATTCATCGAGCAGCTGCACGTAATCTGTCTGCCACAGCTCGTCCGACCAGATATCCATCTCGTAGCGGCCACTGTACCGGGCGGCCTGGAAGGCCTGCATGATCCGGCCGAGAGGGAGTGATCCGTTGCCGGGCAGGCAGCGGTTTCCGTCGAGCGAGGCCGTGTTCTGTCCGCAGTCGCTCAGCTGGACAACAGCGGTTTCCGCCGCCAGCTGCGGTATTTTTGTCAGCAGATCTGTCTCACGTCCGAAGTGGTAGGCGTCGAAGGCCAGCTTCAGTCGCGGGCTGTTCCAGCGTCGCACGAAGTCCAGGGCGGAATCGATCGAGTTGAGGAAGGTCCACTCGGCGGCGTAGGCCGTGTGCATGGGCTGCAGTGCCAGGGTCACACCGAAGCGGGTCGCATCGCCCAGCAGCAGATGCAGCGCGTCGTCCAGCAGGCGCGCGGCATTCCGGTGTGTGTGCATTCCCCGCGGGCCACTGGTGAGGACGAGGCAGTCTGCCCCGATGGCTGCCGCGGTACAGATGGCCTGCCGGGCATCCTGCACGGCTTCCACAAAGCTGTAACCGGAGGCTCCGGTGAAACCGCCCGCCCACGACAGGCTGGAAACCTTCAGCCCCGAGTGGCGAATCATGCGGATTCCCCGCTGCTCTCCGCAGGCCTGCAGCTTCTGCCGCCAGATGCCGATGGCTCCAACGCCCGCACGGCGGTAGCCGGCCAGATCCTCGGCCAGCGACCAGCGGTAGGTTGTCCGCTGGCTGACAGCAAGCCGGGGAGGCAGGACCTCCGGCTGCTCGTGCAGGTTTTTCAGGAGATGACAGAATGCGCGAACACCATGCCTTGAGACAAACTGTTCGATCACTGGGTTACCTTCGCTGTATAATCATCGGACCGGTGTCCCGCTGCCAGAAGCAGTGGTACCGTGCCGGATGCAGCAGACTGGTTGGACCGGCCCGCTGGTTCAAAGAACCTGAAAGCAGGGCATTCGAAGAGGCGCGCAGCCCGGAATCTGGATCAATACGGCCAGAAGAAAGCGGACCGCGCGATCATACCCGCGCAGCGGGGACAGCCCCGATGGAAATGAATCTCTAACGACCAGCCTGTGCAGATTCCGAAGCTGGCTCACCCGGCAGAACATGACAGGCGATCTCCCGAAACCGGCCAGCCCGCATCAGGTGCTGGAAACTGGCTGACCGCCGCTGCCCTGAATTGCCGCTTCAACGCGGGCCAAGCATCTGAGGCAAGCTGCGGAAGACAGGTCCACGATGAAACAGGCGACTGAAACTGGTCTGTGAATCGATTGATGCACGGACCGAGAATAGACAAGCACCGGCAGAAATTCCATAGTCACCTTCCAAAGTGACAGGTTTTCCTCCCAGGCCGTTTCCTGTCCTGGCAAAACCACCTGGAGTACCACGAAAATCGCAGTTTCGCCGGTCTGGTGAATGCAAATCGAATGGGCAGCTGAGTGCGTACTGCTGAGGCATGGTGTTCTGACGAAAGGCGAAAGTGATGCAGCGTTCCGGCTTCGCAGATTGTCTGGCACGAGCCGGAAAACAGTTCCGTCGGCTGCTGCCGGCTGCCTCGGGCGTGGTACATGCCATCCCGCGTGTGGTGGCCGGTCTGCTGCTGACGGCCGTCGTTCTGGCCTCAGGTGGGCCGGAGTTTGAGGGACTTGCCGCCACGGGAGCGGAGCCCGCCCGCCCTGCTCTTTCGTCGGAAGAACCACAGCTGCCCGGTGCGGAGTCTTCCCCGGCCGGAGAGCGAAGTCCGGCTGCAGGTCGCCAGCCCGTCCGGGCGAGCCGGCCCCTGAAGGTTCCCGCCGGTTTTCGGCGAATCGAAGTACTCCGTCTGGGTGTGGTGACGGCACATCCTTCCGGGTGGGAACTGGTGGAACGCGATCACCAGGACCGGCTGTTTACTTTCCGGCTGCCGGGCGATCATCCCGGACAGCGGCGGGCACTGGTCATGGGGGAAATCGGCTTTGCTCCGGCTGCGCTGGAAGAATATCAGCGGCGAATCCGATCGCAGGCGGAGCAGCGTCGCGGACCGGGCCAGCTGCTGACCAGCGAGATTCTGACCGAAAACCATGACGGACGGGATATCCGGGTGCTGGAAGTCAGCTGGGGACTGAAGGCTCCTGAAGGCGGTATGTGGTATCTCGACCGCCGGTACGTGATTCGTAACGGATTTCTCTACACGTGGAGTCTGCGGGTCGATCAGGGGCACCACGAAGCGTATCTGCACGACCTGCGGCAGATGAATGCCTGCACGCAGTACATGGAGGTCAGCACGGGGGTGGAACAGCAGCCGAACGGGCTGTGGCGACAGCGGAAACTGGGCTTTGCCCTCCGGCTGCCGAAAGCCTGGCTGCCTTCGTTCCAGCCGGGCCGGGGTGTGGCTCTGATGGCCACGGGCGGGGTGTCGGAAGTGTTTACCGAGAACCTGACGGTTTCGGTCACTCCGGCGGGAAAGATCCCGTTCGAGCAGCTGCAGAAGGATTTACCCGAACAGATTCCGCAGTTGCGGGCCGGCGCCCGGGTGCTGCACTGCCGCACCATCGGCGAGGGAGAGAACCGGCAGCTCGAAACGGTGATCGAGCTGCAGCAGGGGGAATTCCGCTTCGTGGTGGTGGAGCGGAGGATTCCCGGCACCCGGCAGAATTACATTCTGCGGTTCACGTTGCTCCAGCAGCGGTACGAAGCGCTGGAGCCCGGAATGAAGCGTTCGTTCGACAGCCTGCGGGAAGTTCCGCCGGAACTCGGCCCGGATGATGTGATCTGACAGGGGTGGACGTCTCTGGCAGATCGCACGGGCTTTGTGCCTGGCGGGAAATCCCCTTCCCCGCATGACGACCTGTGCCCGGCGTTCAGCGCGCAGACATGCGGTCGGAGTGACACGAGGTTTCCGGCCAGGCTTGTGACAGCCTGTTAGAAGATGCCGAGCTGGTCGCGGGCGTCGTCGGTCATGCGTTCGGGCGACCAGGGCGGAGACATCACCAGCCGGATCTTCGCCTCCGCGACGGTCTCCAGCTGCTCGAGGGCCATCTTTGCCTGCTGCATGATCTGCGGGCCGGCGGGACAGGCCGGGCTGGTGAGCGTCATGTCGACGTTCACCGCTTCTCCGTCCAGCTCGACTTCGTAGATCAGGCCGAGATCGACGATGTTGATCATCAGCTCGGGGTCGATGACCTGCTTCAGCGCTTCCACGACCTGCGGATAGCTGCTGCTTTCCGGGTCGAAGGCGGGTTCCGGCTTCGGTGCAGCGGGCTGGCTGGCGGCCGGCGCGGAGCCTGATGCCGCCGCGGGAGTCGCTGCCTGGGGAGCCGAAGATGTTTCTTCGGCAGGGGGGGAACCAGCTGCTTCCGCAGCAGGGGAAACCTGTTCGCTCCCGGAATCTGTCGGTGAGTCACTCATCTGTGCTGGCTTTCCTGCTTGTGCTGTAATCGTCCGGGGCTGGCCGGCGAGTTCAGTCGTTCTGCGGCCCGGCGAAGATCTGGCCGTCCCGCACCTCCACCGCGAAGACCTGCACCGGTTCGGTGGCCGGCATGCACAGCGGGGCTCCAGTTTTGAGATCAAACCGGGCACCATGCCTCGGGCAGGTGATTTCATGTCCGCTGACGGGGCCGTCGGTCAGTGGCTGGCCGTCGTGCGTGCAGACATCTTCCACGGCGTAATATTCATCGCCCACCCGCAACAGCAGGGCGGGCGTATCGTCGATGATGACACTCAGCCGGCCACCGGGTGGCAGGTCGCAGACTTCGGCAACACGTTCAAGTTCAGGCATCGGGAGTCCATCCGGCGGCAGTCACATGGGCCAGAAGGCCGTCATGTCTGCGGGAAACGTGCTGGAAGACGGGCGAACCGTCGACCACATGGCGGCTGCCCTCTACGGGCCAGAAATCAGGGTATCCGGCTGTCAGTTCGCGGCCGGGAATCTGCGGTACGGGGCGTGCCCGGAATTGCGGGGGCCTGCGAACCGCGATCGTGATGCAGAACCAGATTGATCGTTCAGGCCGGGACTCTTCGCTCCCGGTTCTCAGTCGTCGTCGCCCAGCCGGAGCTTGCGTTCGACTGCCCGGCTGAGGGTTTCCCGAACGGCTTTCACCGGAATGCGGTCGAACACGGTCTGAAAGAAGCCTTCCACAATCATGTGCATGGCCTCGTAGCGGTTCATGCCACGGGACATGCAGTAGAAGATCTGTTCTTCATCGACACGGCCAGCGGTGGCGGCATGCGTGCAGCGGACATCGTCGGCTTCGATTTCCAGGCCGGGAATGGCATCGTTCCGGCAGTGGTTGCTCATCAGCAGCGCATCGCACCGCTGGTAGCCATCGATCTGCTGGGCATCCGGTTCGACGCGGATCATGCCCCGCCAGACCACGCGGGACCGATCCCGCAGGACCTGCTTATACAGCAGGTCGCTGGTCGTATCGGGTGAGTTGTGTGTCTGCTGGGTGTAGAAGGAGATCAGCTGGCGTTCGGTGGCGAAGGTTACGCCATTCACCTGGGCACTGGCTCCCCGGCCATCCAGAGCCACGTCCTGATGAATGTGGGCCGTTTTCGAGCCAAGTCCGCCGACGGTCCACTGCAGGGAGGCATCCGCATCGACCCGGCCACACTGATGGGCCAGATGCCAGGTTTTGCTGTTCCAGTTCTGCAGCTGCACATACCGCAGCGAACTGCCTTTCGCCAGCAGCAGTTCCACGGAGCCGACATGCAGGCCGGCCGACTGCTGATCAGCCGAAACGGTTTCTTCCAGCAGTGTGGCGGAGGCGCCTTCTTCCAGAATTACCAGAGTATGGCTCAGGTCGGCCGCACCGGCACCGGCCAGGCCGATCAGGCTGTGCAGGGGGGCTTTGACTTCCACGTTCAGCGGGACATACAGCACGGTGCCGCCGGTCCAGAAGGCGGCGTGCCAGGCCGAGAATCGGTCGGTGTCCGGGCGAACGGCCCGTGTCATCAGGTGCGGCCGCAGCAGGTCGCCATGCTCTTCCAGCATGGTGGCCAGGTCGCCGAACAGCACGCCCTGCCCCGCCAGTTCTTCCGAGAGTTCGGCCCGGCGGCAGACACCGTTCAGGTGCCGCACATGTCCGCCGAATTCGGCCCGGTCTTCCAGCAGCGTCTCGAACGATACGGAATCGGACGGGGCCGGCTGCAGCGAGAACTGCTCGGGACGGAAGGTCCGCAGTTCGACCCGCTTCCATTCCTCGGGATCGAGCGGGGTTTCGAGCTTTTCCTCCCAGACGGCCAGCGCGCTGCGTCGCTGATCGGTGACCCAGGCGGGTTCGCTGCGAGTGGCCAGGAAGGCTTCAAAGCCGGCGGAAGTCAGCGGGAGGGCTGCCGGAGTCTGTGTAATCGCCATGACGTTATTTCAAGCGTGCTGCATTTGAGACTGGGTGCCTGTCCGGAAATTCTGGCCACGCACGGCATCGTGTGGTTTATTAACGACCGTCCGTCAGCCTCTGGCGGGTGACGGCAGGTTTCCGCACCGGTCTGGAGGGTGTGCGGGGCAGCAGATGGCAGGCAGCCCGCAGTCCGGTGGTGGCTGGTCACGGGGCCGTCACCACCGGCCCGTATGTGGAAACACGGGCGAGGCGGTGGAGACTGGTGAAAGGCAGATCAGCCGACACTGCCTTCCATCTGCAGTTCGATCAGCCGGTTCATTTCGACGGCGTACTCCATCGGCAGCTCTTTGACGAGCGGCTCGATGAAGCCGGTGACAATCATGGAAGAGGCTTCCGCTTCCGAAAGTCCGCGGCTCATCAGGTAGAACAGCTGCTCTTCGGCGATGCGGGAGACGGAGGCCTCGTGCTCGACGGCCACATCGTCTTCTTCGACTTCAATGTAGGGGTAGGTATCGCTGCGGCTCTGCGGGTCGAGAATCAGGGCATCGCACACCACGTTGGAGCGGCAGTGATCGGCTCCCTTGTTGATTTTGACCAGTCCGCGATAGCTCGACCGGCCGCCGTCCTTCGAGATGCTCTTGGAGATGATGCGGCTCGAAGTGTTCGGAGCACAGTGCACCATCTTTGCGCCGGCATCCTGGTGCTGGCCCTCACCGGCAAAGGCGATGGACAGCGTTTCTCCACGGGCACCCGGTTCCATCAGGTAGATGGCGGGGTACTTCATCGTCAGGCGGGAACCCAGGTTGCCGTCGATCCACTCCATCAGCGAATCGCCGTAGGCCATGGCCCGCTTGGTGACCAGATTATAGACGTTGTTCGACCAGTTCTGAATCGTGGTGTAGCGGAAGCGACCGCCCTTTTTCACCATGATCTCCACCACGGCCGAGTGCAGGCTTTCGCTGCTGTAGGTCGGAGCGGTGCAGCCTTCGACATAGTGGGCCGAGGCCCCTTCGTCGACGATGATCAGCGTCCGCTCGAACT
>JAGQPV010000178.1 GCA_020426545.1 Planctomycetaceae bacterium | reverse complement strand
CGCCGGGCAATCGCGAGGAGTGGTGTGAATTCGATTCGCCGGGCGGCGAGCACTTCGTCATTCTGGAAACGATGATCGGCGGAGTCACCGGCAGGAGCCGCTTCCGTCCGGAACTCGGCGAAACCGTGGTGGCCGTCTCGCTCGCGGGGAGTGAATCCTGGTCGCTGCTGTCGCCCGGCAAGCGACACGTCCCATACACCGACGACGGCTGGGACGCTTACGAAGCAGAACGACGAACGTGGCTGGCCGAAGTCAATGCGAAGGCCCGGGCTGCATGCCGCGCCGCGCACGCCGGGTACTGGAACCGACGCCGCACCGCCGCAGCCGAATGGCTCGCCGAAACGAGACCCGTGGAGGTTCCGGCTCTGCCGGAGGGTTATCCGGCCCACAACACGATCGACCATTTCATCGCGGCACGAATTGCCACCGTCGCGGCGGAGGCGACACGCAGCGATCAGCAAGGCGTGGACTACTTCCAGGACGTCCGCCCGCTGCTGGAGAAACACTGCTACGACTGCCACCAGGGCGGGAAAGCTCCGGGTGGACTGCGGATCGACAGTCGGGCATCGATGCTGCAGGGCGGCGAATCCGACGGGCCGGCGATTGTTCCCGGCAAGGTGGACGCCAGCGCTTTAATCGACCGCATCACGTCGACGGATGACGGAAGTGTGATGCCGCCGAAAGGAGACCGCCTCTCGGAGAAAGAAGTCGCCACGCTGAAACGCTGGATCGCGGACGGCGCGGTCTGGCCACAGTTCGACGTCACAAACTTTCAACCGACTCCGCTGGCCGACGATTTGAGCTTCCTGCGGCGGGTGACGCTCGACACGGTCGGCGTGACACCGACCGAGCTCGAAATCGACGCCTTTCTGCAGGACGACCCGGACACGCGCCGAGCGGCAGTAATTGACCGGCTGCTGGCGGATCAACGGCGGGCCGATCACTGGATGGGGTACTGGCTCGACGTGCTGGCCGAGAACCCTAACATGATCAACCCCACGCTGAACAACACCGGTCCGTTCCGCTGGTGGCTGTACGAGTCGCTGCTCGACAACAAACCGGCCGAACTGTTCGTCACCGAGCTGATTCGCATGGAAGGCAGCGAGCGGTTCGGAGGCCCGGCCGGCTTCGGCACGGCCACCCAGAATGACCTGCCGCTGGCGGCCAAGGGCATCATCCTCAGTTCCGCATTCCTCGGCGTGGAGATGAAGTGCGCCCGCTGCCACGACGCGCCGTCCCATGTCTCGAAGCAGGAACAGCTGCTGCAGCTGGCAGCCATGCTGCAGCAGGGACCGGTGAAACTGCTGCCGACGAGCAGCGTCCCTCTCGGCCGACTGCAGTCAACCGGCCGGAAGCCGCTGATCGAAGTCAACCTCGAACCCGGCACCGAAGTCCCACCGGCCTGGCCGTTTGACCGGTTCAGTGAGGAATCGATCGCCGATCTGCTGGCGGAACATCCGGAGAACTCACGTGATCGACTGGCCGCGCTGATCACCGCTCCGCAGAACGAACGCTTCGCGCAGGTGATGGTGAACCGCATCTGGCAGCGACTGATGGGCCGCGGCCTGGTGGCCAGTGTCTCCGACTGGGAGAAGGAAGCCCCATCCCACCCGGAACTGCTGCGGTGGCTCGGGCGGGAGTTCGTTGCATCCGGCTACGACATCAGAGCCATCAGTCGGCTGATTCTGAATTCGCACGCTTATCAGCGGGCAACCGACCCGGCACTGCCTCGAACCAACCCGCTGTACGTGGCTCCGGCACCTCGCAGACTGACGGCCGAACAGATCGTCGATTCCGCGTTTCATGCAACCGGCACACCCTTCGACCTGGAAGAAGTCAGTCTCGATATCGACAGCGTCCGGGCAATTCGGAATTCCCTCGCCCTTGGTAAACCGCGACGTTCCTGGATGCTCGCTTCGACCTCGAACGAACGCGATCGGCCCAGCCTGTCGCTGCCTCGCATCACCGCCGTCACCAGCGTACTGGGAGCATTTGGCTGGCGGGGAGCACGCCAGGATCCCCGCACGCTCCGCGAGACGGACCCCAATATCCTGCAGCCCGCCATTCTGGCCAACGGGGTGATGAGCAGCTGGCTGACACGCCTGAGCGACCGCCACGGGATGACGCACCTCGCCCTGGAAGATCAGCCGGTGGAACGGCTGGTTGACCGGATTTTCCTGCGACTCCTCACGCGGAAGCCCTCCGCCGGGGAACAGGCTCGCTACGTGCGTCTGCTGTCCGACGGATACGACACACGGGTGATTCCCGAATCGGAACGGATCACGACGCCGCCCCGCAAACGCGAGCCGGAACGCTACGTCAGCTGGTCCAACCATGTCGATGGTCCAGCCAACGCGCTGGCACTGGAGAAGGAAGCGGCCGCCCGGAAAGGCGACCCGCCGACGAACGCGCTGAACGACGACTGGCGACTGCGGCTGGAAGATATGGTGTGGGCACTGCTCAATGCTCCGGAATGGGTCTACACCCCCTGACGGGCACCGCCGGTCACCTTCCCGTGCGACGATCGCTCCCGCAACTGATGCCCGAAATTGAGGACAGGACTCCCCCATGCAGCGACGCGAATTCCTTGAGCGGGCAGGTGCTGTTGCTGGAGCCGCCGTTGCCGGCAGCTCCGCGTCTGCCTCACCGACCGCGGTGCACGTGCCCAAAGGCAAAGCCGAGCACGTCGTGTTCCTCTGGCTGGGTGGCGGAATGGCTCAGATCGATACCTTCGATCCCAAAGAAATAGGCGACCCGAAGGCAAAGAAGGCTGGTTCGTATTATCCGGCCATTGACACAGCCGTACCCGGCGTTCAGGTCTGCGAACATCTGTCACATACTGCAGCCATGATGGAGCACGTGACGGCTCTGCGAACAGTCAACCACAACGTCGTCGACGAACACGCGGCCGCCACCAACCGCATGCACACCGGACGACCGACCAGCGGCACGGTGCAGTATCCATCGATCGGCTCCATCGTCGCTCACGAACGTGGTTCTGCAGCCGAAGGTGTTCCGGCGTATATGCTGATCGGCTATCCGAACCCATCGCGAGGGCCGGGATTTCTGGGACAAAAGGCGGGATTCGTTTATCTCACGGACCTCGATTCCGGTCCCGCCGGACTCAGTCGTCCCGCCGACCTGAACGCTGGTCGAATTGCGCGACGTGAAGAACTGCTGTCCACTGTCCGAGCCACCGGGCGTGACCGTTTCGCCGGTGACCATCTGTTTCAGGAATACGACGCAGCCATCGCGGAAAACCTGCGGCTGTCCGGTCCGGAATTCATGAAGGTGTTTGATCTGACAACGGAATCTGACGATCTTCGCAACGCCTACGGCGGCGAGTTCGGGCAGCGGTGCCTGCTGGCCCGCCGTCTGGTTCAGGCCGGGGTGCGGTTCATCGAAGTCTCGCACAATCTGAACTTCATCAACGGCACCGGCTGGGATACGCACAACGAAGGACAGCAGAACCAGCATCTGCTGATCCGGGAACTCGACATCGCCCTGTCGGCACTGATCACCGATCTCGAACAGCAGGGGCTGCTCGACACAACCCTCATCGCACTCGGCACCGAGTTTGGCAGGCCGGCCACCTACGACGGACGCGGTGGCCGGGGACATCAGGGAAGCTGCTTCAGCCTGCTGCTCGCCGGGGGCGGCCTCAAGCACCACGGGGCCTGGGGCGTGACCGACGAACTCAGCAAGACGATCGTTGAGAATCCTGTCTCAGTGCCCGACTTCCATGCGACGATCCACGCCGCGCTCGGCATCGACCCGGCCCACGAACTGTTCGATGGTTCGCGCCCGGTACCCATCACCGACCAGGGCCGGCCTGTCGAAGCCCTGTTCGGCTGAAGTACATTGCCATAACCTCCGCAGACAGGATTTCCATGCGCTATCGCTCCCCCGCACTGACTGTCACCCGCGTCCTGCTGCTGGCGGTGGCCCTGCTGCAGTCCCGAGCCATCGCGGAGGTGACCCGGTTTGAGATGACGAAACGGGAACCCTTCGCCGGCGGCACAGCATTCGGCGATGTGGGAGCTTATGAGCGAATCCTCGGGCGGGTTTATTATGAACTCGACCCCGACCTGCCGCAGAACCGGAGCGTCGTCGATCTGAATCTGGCTCCCCGCAATGCCCGCGGTCGGGTGGAGCTGTTCGGCGATCTCCTCATTCTGGCGCCGCAGGATGCCGGCCGGGGGAACGGGGCCCTGATTTACGGCGTCAACAACCGGGGCAACCTGAACCTGCTGCGGCATTTCAACTACGCGCCGGGAAGTAACGATCCCCGGGACGGCCGACATGCCGGCGACGGATTTATGATGCGACACGGGTTCACCCTCGTCTTCAGCGGCTGGGATGGCGAGTTGCTGCCGGGCAATGGGCGGCTGCGCCTTGCTCCACCGGCGGTGGCGGGCAATATCACCGGCCGGGTTCGCTGCGAAATCGTACCGGGCGGCGACACAACCCGGGCGGTGGTCAACTGGGGCAATCACGGGTCGTATCGACCGATCGCCGGAAAACTGCAGACCGCCACATTAACGCACCGGCTGCTGGCCTCGCACCCGCGGGTGCCGATTCCCCTCGAAGACTGGACGCTGCATGTCACCGAAGTGGAAAGCGACTCGCCGACGCAACTGCCGAAAGTCGAATTGGAGTACCCGAAGGGTCTGCGGAAGCTGCAGATTTATGAGCTGATTTACGAGGCAGAGAACCCGGTCGTGATGGGCACCTGTTTCACCGCCGTTCGCGATCTGGTCTCCGCTCTCAAATACGGGACCGGCGCGGCGAATCCACTGCTGACCCAGGGCAAACCACGTATTAACCGGGCCCATGCCTACGGCGTCTCGCAGAGCGGGCGTTTTCTCCGTGAGATGATCCATCAGGACTTCAACTCCGACGAGCACGGCCGCCGGGTGTTCGACGGAATCATGCCGCACGTCTCCGGCTCCGGCATGGGTTCGTTCAATCACCGGTTCGCTCAGCCAACCCGGCATGCCGGCCAGCACGATCATCACGACTATCCGCCGGATCGCTTCCCGTTCGCCTACGGCACGCAGACCGATCCGCTCTCGGGACGGACCGACGGCATTCTCGCCCGTTCGCTGCGCAGTCACACCGCCCCGCTGGTCATGCATACGCAGTCGTCGTCCGAGTACTGGAACCGCAGCGGGTCGCTGGTCCATACCGACCCCCTGGGAACGCGAGATGCCGAGATTCCGGACAACGTGCGGCTGTACTTCTTCGGCGGCACGCAGCATGGCCCCAGCGGTTTCACAACGAATTCCGGCGATGGCCAGACGGCACCGAACCCGGCCGACTACAAACCGTTCGTGCGGGCCCTGCTACTGGCTCTCGATCGCTGGGCGAAAGACGGCATCGAGCCACCAGCCAGTGTCTATCCCAGAATCAGTGACGGGACCCTGGTCGCCTGGACGCGGAACGCGACCGATTTTCCGGAGATCCCCGGGATCCGCTATCCGGGAGTGATTCAGCAGCCCGCCCTGCTCGACTTCGGCCCCCGCTGGGAGAAAGAGCGGATCATTGACCGGCAGCCTCCGATTGCCCGTGGCGAATACCAGGTCCTCGTTCCCCGCTCCGGCCCGGACGGAAATGACCTCGGTTGCCTGTCGGCCCCGGAAGTGGCCGTGCCGGTGGCCACGTATGCCAGCTGGCGTCTCCGCCGGGCAGACGGCCCTGCCGCGAACCAGCTGGTGGGCCTGTCGGGTTCTTATATCCCGTTTCCCCTGTCGCAGGCCGACCGCGAGAAAATCGGCGACCCCCGACAATCACTCGAGGAACGTTACGGAAGTGCGGAGGTCTATCTTGAGCGGCTGAGGGACCAGTGCCAGAGTTACGTCCGCTCCGGCTATCTGCTGGAGGAAGATGTCGAACGCACACTGCGGATTCAGCGGGAACGGGTGGAGCCGCTGTTCGAAGCGATTGAAGCTCCCGCCCAGTGAGCGGACGGAATGCCAGGCTGCCTGCCCGGCCTCCGGCATTGAGCGTCTACGGCGAGTCCGCCAGCGCGCCGCGGAGCAGTCAGCTGTTCCCTCCCGGCTGGTACCGTACAGATCAGAGCCGCTCAGACCAGGTCGACACATCGAGCACTTCGCTGAGCAGCATCTG
This sequence comes from Planctomycetaceae bacterium, assembly GCA_020426545.1. GTDB lineage: Bacteria > Planctomycetota > Planctomycetia > Planctomycetales > Planctomycetaceae > JAGQPV01. Next base: position 3,846 of record JAGQPV010000178.1, on the reverse strand, counting down.
CTGAGCGCAGAGAATCGAGCGATGCAGTTCTTCGGCGGTCACTTCGCCTGCCTCGTTCGACAGATCGAGCGTGCCCGTCGCATCCCGCAGAAATTCGACCGTGAATCCCCGGTGAACTGCCTGGCGGGCGGTCGTGTCGCAGCACATGTGCGTCATGTAACCGGCAATCGTCACCGTGTCGATGCTTCGCTCACGCAGCCATTCTGCAAGCGGGGTGTTCGTGAAACTCCCCGGCATGGTCTTCTCGATCAGCAGATTATGGGGACGTGAGCTGACCTCGGGATGCAGCTCCCACCCCGGTGTCCCCTTCTGGAAGAATGGTTTAGCGGGGTCAGGGAAGTGATGCTGTACCACGATTGTGGGAATTCTGCCGGCGGCGGCATCCATGGCAGCCAGGATCTGTTCCAGGTGCCCGGCCGGATGGGTAATCGGCAGTGCCCCGGTGAAGTATTCATTCTGGACATCGATCACCAGAAGTGCTCGGTTCATCAGAAATTCTTTCCGCCGGTCTGGTTCCGGGTGAATGGTCAGTCTACTTACGAGCCGGCATTTTACCGCCGGAGGGAACCGAAAGACGACCGACCGGCCGAAATCCCCGAGCACCACTGGCAGGTCCCGCAGAAGAACGGGCTGATGGCCGTGCTGGCCCCTGCCGGAACCACTCCCTCTCGAAATCACAACCCGGCTACCGGGCGCGGAACGCCTCCGTGACCACGAGAGCCTGCATGGCCGCTCGCAGGCTGTCGCCCTGCTGTTCCATCGCGGAAGCGACCTGATCGATCGTGCCGCGGTCGGCCGCTGTGGCCGGCCGGCCCAGGGCGTACAGAAACAGCTTCTCGGCGAATGCCCGCCGGAAACGGTCGGACTGATCGACCAGCAACGTCTTGAACTCCTCGAAGTCGGCAAACGGGCGACCATTGGGCAGCTGGCCACTGGCATCAATCGGCGGAGTACTGGCACCGCGGAAGTCTTCGCCGTTCTGCCGCTCCCGCCAGGCTCCGGTTATGTCGAAGTTCTCGAGCGCCAGACCATACGGGTCGATCCCCCGATGGCAGCTGGCACAGGCTTCAATCTGCTGATGCTGCAGCAGCCGGTCCCGCACCGTCAGCTGCCTGCCCTCGATATTCGGTTCAACCTCGCCCACATTCGGGGGCGGGGGATCGGGCGGATCGTTGAACAGCACCTCCAGCAGATAAACACCCCGGTTCACGGGCTTCGTGCGGATTCCGTCGGACCCCCGCAGATGAATGCCCGCCTGCCCCAGCAGCCCCCCGCGGGGGGAATCCGCCGGCAGCGGCACGCGGCGGAACTCGCTGCCCTCGACACCCGGTAACCCGTAGAATTCGGCCAGCGGCCCGTTGACCATCACAAAGTCGGAGTCCAGGAAGTTGAGCAGACTCAGGTCATTCCGCAGGATCTCCTCAAAGAACGCGTGCGTCTCTCGGACGAACAGCTGCCGCAGCTGCGGATTATAGTCGCGGTAGAACTCCCGGTAGATCTTCTGATCGGGCTGGAACTCCAGGAACTCGTCGGTCCGCAGCCACTGGGCGGCGAAGCCATCGACCAGGGCCTGTGAACGCGAATCCCGCAGCATGCGGTCGACTTCCTGCCGCAGTAATTCCGGCTTGTGCAGCCGGCCTGCGGCGGCCAGTTCAAACAGCCGGTCATCCGGCATGCTCGACCACAGGAAGTAAGACAGCCGCGAGGCCAGTTCGTAATCGGAGATACCGTCCGCCGCGTCATCCCCGGCAGGTTCTGCAAGGTACAGGAACGACGGCGTGGTCAGAATGTACGTCACCCCCAGACCAATCGCCTGCTCGAAGCTGGTGCCCCGTTCCAGTTCGGCCTGCACCAGCCCGACGACATCGGCGATTTCCTGCTCTGTCACGGGCCGGCGGAACGCGCGGGGCAGGAAGCGGGTGAAGATCTCACGGGCGTAGTCCACAGTCTGCGGCGTGTTTCGGTCCCTGAAGAACAGCTCCTGATGACTGCGGGGCGGCCACTGTTCGTACAGCGGGCCTTCGATCTCGATCCAGTCGATATACAGCTTCCGCAGGGGCCCCGGGTCGAGCAGTCCCTGGCCGGCCCGCGTGCCACCGGTCCAGCCTTCCGACTGTCGCCGGGCGGCAAGGCGAAGTGCCTCCGCATGATTGCCGGCAGACGAAGCGGCCTTCATCGCCTTGTCGAAGTCAAAGAAGTCCGGCAGTCCAACGCCGATGGCCCGCGGCAGTTCGTCCTTCTGACCGGGCTGAGCCCGCTTTGCTCCGTTGGCAATGCCCACCGTCATATACACGCCCTGAGCTTCCGGCAGGGCATCCAGGGGAAGCGTGACCGAATAGACCTGGGGCTCGTCGAGCGAAGCGGTGACATCGGTTTCGAGAATCATGCCTTCGCGGCCGTTCGTCCGCTGCACGTACATGCGGACTGGCTCATCGCCATCGCCCGGGTCGCCGGCAGCCCGCACGCGAATGGTGTAGAAACCCTTCACCGGAATCATTCGGTCGGAGCCAGGATACAGCAGGCCGCGGCCGGTGCGGGTATAGCCGGTGAGCAGTCTCACATAATCGTCGCCGCAGTCGCAGCCGCTGTGACCGCAGACATAGGAGAAGCCGCTGCCGGGCTTCGCCATGTCCTCCATCTCGAAATGGCTCAGGTGCGTCTGATACGGCTGCGGCCCGGTGACAATGGCCAGTTCCGCCACGCGGCGGGCGGCTTCATAAAAGTTGCCCAGCAGGGAAGGATCAAGCAGCAGCCGCGAGCTGACCTTTCGGAAACCGTCATAGGCGGCATCGGGTGGCAGCAGTTCCGCCGGGTCTTCCCCGGGCAGATACTTCAGATGAAACAGATCACGGATGGTGTTCGAGTACTCGGCGCGGTTCATCCGCCGCAGCAGAACTTCTCCACCACCGGCCACCCTGCGCTGCTCCGCGGCCTTCAGCTCCCCCGCGATCCAGCGAACCACCTGGCGGTGCGCATTCGCGGCCGGCCGTGGTTCGCCAGCGGGCGGCATTTCGCCCAGGTTCATGCGGTCCATCACTTCGACCCAGGCTTCCGTATCGGCATCGAAATCCGCGTTGAGCGTATCCAGCCGCAGTTTGCCTTCCGTCTTCTGGGGACCGTGGCAGCGGACGCAGTGCTGCTGCAGGAACGGCCGAATCACCCGCGCAAACGTCGCTTTGTTTTCTGTGGCGCGGGCCTCCGGAGGCCCCGCTGCCTCAGCAGGACCAGCATCACCCGCCGTGGAGACCACCCGGCTCGAAACAAGCAGCAGGGCGCAGACGAACGGCAGCACGACCAGTGACCGCCGACACAGGACCTGAAGCTCTGTCGCTGAGAGATTCATTCGGAGACCTCCCGCACGACGCGAAAACCGGTATAGCAGGAGGCATCCGCCGCCTCGGCGAAACTGCGTTCCGCCGACCGGCTGCTCAACGGAGCGGTACACCAGGCCCCCCCGCGTATGGCCCGCCAGTCGCCGTACTGGTGCTGCAGCGTCGTTTCAGGGCCGCGGGGATCGACGATCACCGGCAGCCGGAGTGGTTCGCCGTGGTTCGGCGTGGCCCCGGTGAGTTCTCTGTAATAGATCGCCTGATACTTATCGGAGCACCATTCCCACACATTGCCGTGCGTATCATACAGGCCCCGTGCATTAGGCTTCAACCTGGCGACCGGGGCGGTGTAGACAAAGCCGTCGCCCTCGCCTTTACTCAGCCGGGCAATCCGCTGCCGCAGGGTCAGGCCGGGATGCACGGCTTCCAGCGCCGCATCGGCCACATTGCCATAGGCGTAGCAGGTATCGGGAGAATCGCCGCCAATATAACTGGTTGTGCTGCCGGCTCGGGCCGC
>JAGQPV010000177.1 GCA_020426545.1 Planctomycetaceae bacterium | reverse complement strand
CGGAGCCGGTGGCAGCCCGGTCAGGTCGAACGTGACCCGCCGAATCAATGTGCGGCGGTCCGCCGGGGCGGACGGAGTGAGTCCTTTCTGCTTCAGCTTCCGCAGAATAAACGCATCGACGGGCGAGGCCGCCCACCTGTCCTCAGTCGGTGGAACCGCCGGACGTTTCAGCGGCTGATAAGACCACCAGCTGAAGTCGCTGACCCGCGGGGGCGTGAGTGTCAGATCGCCCGGCCACTTCGCGCCGCGGTCGATCCACTGGCGGATGGTGGCGATTTCCTTCGTGGTCAGCGGGTCGGCTTTCTTCGGCATCTCCGCCATACCGCCGGCCGGTGTGATCAGCTCCATCAGAGGGCTGCCCGCCGCATCGCCCGGCAGGATCTGACCATCCGCCAGCGCGGTGGCTGCTGTCTTCAGAGAGAAGCCGCCCTGCGGCGACTCGCCGCTGTGGCAGCTCAGGCACCGTCGCTGAAAGATCGGCGCGACCTGCTGCTCGAACAGACCATCGTTGTCGGCTGCCGCGGCAATGCCGCCAGGCAGGCTCCACACGAGGGCCAGACTCATGACGATCAGCAGTCCACCTCCGAGGTGCGACGTGCATGGCCTGCGCACCTGCTGGCCGTCAGGCACATGACGGCTGGACGGGCCGAACGGAGCACGGTTGAACGGAGCACGGTCTAACGCGGATTCTCGAGTCACGGTGATCACCGAGCCTTCTCGCCAGGAGACAGGAGCACCTGGAATGCTCTGCCGTCGAACGGGCCTGGCCGACCGTCAGCGAACCGTGGCGGATGCTGCCGGCCAGCATGTTCACGATATCAGTTTTCTGCCTGCGGCAACATGATCTGCCTCTGTGTCGGAGGTTTTCCTCGACGAGCTTTCGGCCTTTACTTCCGGCGAGGTGACGGACGCTGCCGCCACGGCATTCGCGGGGACTCCACCCGCAGGCTTGACTCTGTAGTATGGTACGGACTGTAGAATCGCAGTTTCAGGAGATCGCAGTGCCGATGAAATTCCTTCGTATTGGTGAAGTCGCCCGGCAGGCCGAAGTGGGCGTGGAAACCATCCGGTATTACGAGCGGGAAGGTCTGCTGGCCGAGCCGGCCCGGCGGCCTTCCGGTTATCGACAGTACGACGCCACGGTCGTGGCCCGACTGCGGTTCATTCGCAGTACGAAAGAGCTGGGGTTCACGCTGGCGGAGATCCGGGAACTGCTGGAATTGCGTTTCGATCTGAAGACCCGCTGTGAGCATGTGCGGGCCCGGGCGGAACAGAAGATTACTGACATCGAAGAACGGATCCGTTCGCTGCACAGAATGAAACGTTCGCTTCGCAGTATCGTCAGCCAGTGTGAGCAGAAAGATACCGTTACTGACTGTCCGCTGTGGTCGGGGCTCGACCCGCACGGGCAGAGTGAGAATGACGGGCCGTCAGCATCAGAATAAGGCGAGGGACTCATGAACCGTCTGTGGTGGGCTTTCGGGGCTGTCATGCTGTTTTCGTTTCTGATCCTCGGCTGGATCGGGACCCGCATCTATCAGGAGATGCCGCCCATTCCCGCGAAAGTGGTCACCACGGAGGGGCGGGTTGTCCTCGATGCTGGTGAGATCTCCGCCGGTCAGAATGTGTGGCAGTCCCTGGGCGGAATGGAAGTCGGTTCGGTCTGGGGGCATGGCAGCTATGTGGCACCTGACTGGACGGCCGACTGGCTCCATCGTGAAGCGGTCTTCATTCTCGACCACTGGGCGAACCGCGACTTCGGAACCGGATTCGACGAACTGAGCAGCGAGGACCAGGCCCGGTTGACGGCCCGTCTGACTGCCATCATGCGGACGAACACTTACGACCCGGCAACCGGCACCGTCACCATCGACCCCGTGCGGGCCGCGGCGTTCGACGAAAACCTGGCGCATTACACCGGAGTGTTCTCCCAGGGCAACGCGGACTATGCCATTCCTTCCGGAGCCGTGAGCGATCCGGAGCGCCTGCACCGGCTGGCCGGTTTCTTCTTCTGGACCTCCTGGGCCGCTTCAACTTCCCGCCCGGACGAAGATACCAGCTACACCAGCAACTGGCCTCACGAGCCCCTGGTGGGAAACCGGCCCACCGGCGAAAGTGTGGTCTGGACGGGGGTCAGCATCATCATGCTGCTGGCCGGGATTTCGGCCATGGCATGGTGGTACGCTTCGAGCCGGGACGAATCAGGCGAGGAGCTGCAGTCTCCCGCCGCAGATCCACTGGCGCTGTGGCAGGCGACTGCCTCGCAGCGGGCCACCGTGAAATACTTCTGGGTCGTGGCGGCCCTGATTCTGGTGCAGATGACGCTGGGAGTAGTCACCGCTCACTACGGGGTGGAGGGCGACGGATTCTACGGTTTCCCGCTGTCGAAATGGCTGCCGTATTCGGTCAGCCGGACCTGGCATGTGCAGATGGGCCTGTTCTGGATTGCCACCGCGTGGCTGGCCGCCGGACTGTTCATTGGCCCGCTGGTCAGCGATCACGAACCGAAAGGCCAGTCGCTCGGCGTGAATGTGCTGTTCGGTGCGCTGCTGGTGGTGGTGGTCGGTTCGCTCACGGGCGAATGGCTCAGCATTCAGAACCGCATGACCGACGAGGTTTCGTTTTACTTCGGGCACCAGGGATATGAATACGTGGACCTGGGGCGGGTCTGGCAGATCGGCCTGATGGTGGGGCTGCTGCTGTGGCTGTTCCTGATGATTCGTGTGCTGCTGCCGGCCCTTCGCCGCACCGGAGAAACCCGCCAGCTGGTGGCCCTGCTGGCCGTTGCCACGGGAGCGATTGCCCTGTTCTACGGGGCGGGGCTGACGTGGGGCCGGCACTCGCATCTGTCGATGGTGGAATACTGGCGGTGGTGGGTGATTCACCTGTGGGTGGAAGGCTTCTTCGAAGTGTTCGCCACCACGGTGATTGCCTTCCTGTTCATGCGGCTGAATCTGGTGCGGCCGAAACTGGCTGCTGCGGCCGCGTTGCTGTCGGCGACAATCTTCCTGTCGGGCGGGATCATCGGCACATGCCACCACCTGTATTTTTCCGGCACGCCGCAGGTCGCCCTGGCCTGGGGTTCGGTCTTCAGTGCGCTGGAAGTTGTTCCGCTGGTGCTGGTGGCATTCGACGCGACTGAAGATATCCGCCGGTCGAAGTCTTCTCCGTGGGTCCGCCGGTATAAATGGCCGATCTACTTCTTTGTGTCGGTCGCTTTCTGGAATATGGTGGGCGCGGGTCTGTTCGGCTTTATGATTAACCCGCCGATCGCGCTGTATTACATGCAGGGGCTGAATACGACCGCCGTGCATGGCCATGCGGCCCTGTTCGGTGTGTATGGTATGCTGGGAATCGGCCTGATGCTGGTTTGCCTGCGGGTGCTGATTCCAGGCAGAGAATGGAAGGAGGGCCTGCTGCGGTTTTCCTTCTGGTCGCTGAATGGCGGGCTGATGGGAATGTGCGTCCTCAGCCTGCTGCCTGTGGGTCTGCTGCAGACGTGGGCTTCGGTCGATCAGGGTTACTGGTATGCCCGCAGCAGCGAGTTCATGCAGACTGACCTGATGCAGTTTCTTCGCTGGATGCGGGTTCCGGGAGACACTGTCTTCTTTCTGGGAGCCGTCGGCCTGGTGATCTTCATCGCCGGGCTGAAGACAGGTCATTCTTTTCGGAGTGAGGAGCCAGACAATTGACCGATTGCGATCTCGACACGAGCGTGCCGGACTGGGTGATTGATCATCCCGAGACGCTTGCTGTTTTTGAGCAGCTGAAGATCGACTGTTCCTGCGGAGGGAAATCACTGGCTTATCTCTGCCGGGAACAGCGGCTGGATGAAAAGATGGTGCTGTCACTGCTTCACCGCTGTCTGGAGACCGCCCCGGAGAGCGGGGAGAACAGGGCCACGGGTTGATCCCTGTCAGACTTATGCCTGTCGAAACAACCGGTGAGACGACGTCTGCCGTCCTGAATCATTCCCGGCAGCCGTCTTTGAAGACGATTTCCGGAACGCTGCCAGGCCAGCCAGCAGTGGCATAAAGTGACAGCGGAATTCCGCTTTCTGACTGGAACAGGAGAGAGACCATGGCCACCGTGCCTGCGGAGCCGGGACAGGTGATTGACGTCTGCCCGGAGGGGACCGCATTAGCCGACTGCACGACGGGAAAGCTCCTCCGGACGGACGGTCTGGAAGTTATTCGTCTGGTGCTGCCGGCCGGGAAAGAACTTCCCACGCATTCCGCTCCCGGCGAGATGACGGTGCACTGCCTCGCCGGCCAGGTAGCCTTTACGGCGAGTGATCACATGGTGCCGCTGCATCCCGGCCAGCTGCTGTCTCTTACGGCGGGCCAGCCACATGCGGTGCGGGCCGTGGAAGATTCCCTGCTGCTGGTGACGATTGTTCGAGGCGGGAAATGACGGGAGGCATGGAAATTCCTGCAGGTCTGGTCAGGGTATAACTGATGAAGAACCTGCTGAAGATCGACTGGGACATTATCGCCGGCATCGCCGCTGCGGTCATCGCGGTGGTACTGCACCTGCTGCATGTCGTGGAAGAAGATGTTCTGCTGACGATCGTGCTGGTGCTGCTGGCCCTGCTGCTGTTCCGGGATCTCCGGCGGGAGAGTCTTGACGAACAGCTTTCGGAAATCCTGCGGCAGACCAGCGAAGGTGTTCAGGAGGTGCGGTCGAAGCTGGATCCGGTGGATGCTGTTCTCATTGGCCCCCGTCAGCTGCGGGCCGAAAGTCGTCGCTTCTCGGAAACATCCCGGGGAGAGATGGTGTGGTTCAACGTCTGTTTTCAGATGTTTAAGTCGCAGGATGTGTTTGACCTCATGCTGCGACCGGCCATTGAGAACCCGCACGTTTCCGGGATTCAGTTCATTTCCAGCACTGGCGAACAGGAACTGTGGAACAGATTTCTGGTGCCGAAAATCCAGCAGTGTTCCGGGCAGGAAAAAGTGCGGGAGCCGCTCTGGAGGCCACTGCCGGAAACCATCTCTTTCATACTGGCGGATATCGAACCGGCAGGTGCCACGGAAGCCCTGCTGAGTTTCTGGGGTGAGCCCTTCATGTCGCGGGAAACCGGCAGGCAGTTGCCCCGTTACATTTTTCGGGTGCAGCAGCATTCCGAACTGGTCGCCCGGCTGGTGGAACTGGAACGCCAGCACCGGCTGATGGATCCCTGAGTTCCCCGAGGGCATTCCGCGGGCACACCGCACCAGCGGCACACTGCACTGCCGACTCGCACTGGCGACAGAATCCGCCTTTCAGCGGGTGGCGCTCAGGCCCAGTTTGGCCATCCGGCTGCGGAGCGTGTTCGGGTTCAGTCCCAGAATCTGAGCGGCGCCGTTCGGCCCGGCGATCACGCCGTTGACATGCTCAAGCACCGTCCGGATGTGGGACCGCTCGACATCTTCCAGCGGCTGCAGGCTGTCGGGCCGCGGTCGTTTTCTGGCACGCAGCGGGATCACCCCGTCGGCCAGCTGCAGGGCGTCTCCGGTGGTGAGGATCATGGCCCGCTCCACCACGTTTTCCAGTTCCCGTACATTTCCCGGCCAGGTGTACTGCCGCAACGTGGCGAACACCGATTCCGGAATCCGGTCGATCTTCCGCCCCAGCCGGGTGGCGAGTTTCCTGAGGAAGAACCGGACCAGCGTGGGAATGTCTTCCAGCCGCTCGCGCAGCGGTGGAATCTGAATCGGGAATACGTTGAGGCGGTAGTACAGGTCTTCCCGGAAGGTGCCTTCTTCAACCATCTCCAGCAGGTTGCGGTTGGTGGCGGCCAGCACGCGGGTATCGATGCGGATCGTATCGCTGCTGCCGACGCGCTCCAGTTCCTGCTCCTGCAGCACACGCAGCAGCCGGGACTGTGCCGGCTGCGGCATCTCCCCGATTTCGTCCAGGAAAATCGTTCCGCCATCGGCCAGCTCGAACCGTCCCGTGCGCTGGCGGGTCGCGCCGGTGAATGCTCCGTGCTCGTGGCCGAACAGTTCACTTTCCAGCAGAGACTCCGGCAGGGCGGCACAGTTCACCCGGACGAACGGGCCGTTATGCCGCCGGCTGTTGCGGTGAATGGCGCGGGCCACCAGTTCCTTGCCGGTCCCGGTTTCTCCCAGAATCAGCACCGTGCTGTCGGTGGGAGCCACCACATCGATATTCCGCAGCACCTTCCAGATACCGTCGCTCTCACCAACGATCTCGGCATAGTCCGAGCGGTCCCGCAGTTCCTCCCGCAGATAGGCGACCTCGGCTTCAATCCGCTGCCGTTCGCTGCGCAGGCGGTCTTCCCGCCGGCGGCTGTCATCCAGCTGCTGCTCGGCCTGGCGGCGGATCAGTTCCGCGGTCGCCCGGGCAGCGAAGATATGAAAGATCGACAGCTCCCGCTCGTCGGCTTCCATCGGTTGGTCGTCAATTACGGCCAGATGCCCCACCACCGTCCCCGTATCGTCCGTCAGCGGAATCGCCAGGTAGCTCCGGGCCTCCAGCTCCCGGAGGTGGTCGTTCGTGGGGAACAGCTGCTGCACGTTGTCCGCGAAATGTTGAATTGCTCCGGAAAGCACGTGCTTGCAAGGTGTCCCCTCGATGTCGAAACCGAAGTTCTCGCCCGGTCCGTCATCGACCCACACAGCCAGCGTGCTGACTGCTGTCCGCTCCGGATTGAACTCGGCCACAAAGGCCGATTTCACGTTCAGCGAAACCGCCAGGTACTGCACCAGTGACCGGAAGAAGTGCTCTCCGCGGGCGGTCGCCGTGCCCTGCATGATCGAACGGAGTGTGGCATCGACCGGTGATGCCGGCTGCGCCGTGGAGGGCGGGGAATTGCGGGGACACATTGCCGTCTCCTGCCGCTGAGAAGGACGAGCGGAACTCACGGAATATGGTGGCATGATACGGTATTTCGTGTCTCTCCGCACGTGGCTGATTATCGGGTATCGGCCGCAAGTTGATGCAGGCGATTTGGTTAAGGTGAATCGGTGGATTCCGCCGCGAGCCTGGCACGATCCTTGCCTGTTGCACAGGGCGTGCCGGTCGAACCACTGGAGTTCGAGGCGGCAGAATCATCCCGCAGTCAGGAGTGAACGATGAGGAAATGGAAACTGGCCAGCTTCGGAACCGCCGCACTGCTCGCCGGGGCCAGCCTGCCGCTGTGCTGTTTTTCCGGTTGCGGAACGGAAGCTGGTTCGGCACCGCCAGCGCAGCAGTCGGCTCCGCAGGACAGGGGCGGAGCACCGGCCGAACGGGTGGCGGCGAAATACAGTGACGAGGGACAACTGCTGCTGCCGCAGAATCACCGGGAGTGGATGTTTATCGGGGCGCCGGTCACTCCGCACGATATGAACGACGGGAAGGCTGCCTTTCCCGAGTTTCATAATGTGTACATCGACCCGGTCAGTTTTGCCGCCTACCGGAAGACTGGCCGCTTCCCCGGCGGGACGGTCATCCTTAAGGAAACGGTGAGCGTGGGGGCGAAGTCGATGGCCAGTGGGAATGGATATTTTCAGGGCGAGTTCGCCAGCCTGGAGGCGATGGTGAAAGACGAAGCCCGCTTCACCGACGAACCGGGCGGGTGGGCCTTCTTCCGGTTCGGGGAAGCTCCCGATTACGACTCCATCGGAGCCCGGATGAAAACTGAAGACTGTAACAGCTGCCATGCCGGGGCCAGCGAGGACTACGTTTTCAGCGAGACCTATCCCGTGTTGCGGGCGGCCCGCCCGAAGCTGCCTGCCGAGTAATTCGCCCTGTTGTGCTGCAGGAGTCGCCGATCGGGCGTGTCGGGTGGCGGGTTCAGCGAGCAGGCTTGAAGAGGACCAGGGTGACAGCCAGCGGTGGCTTTTGCTGTTCCAGCTCTTCCAGCATGAGGGCCTGGGCCCGCTGCGGGCTGAACCCGCCCGAACCCGCGCCGATCAGCGGGAAGGCAATCGACGGAAAGCCGTGCTCCGTGGCGACCGCCAGGGCATTGCGCACGGAGTCGCGGATCGACTGTTCGGAGGCTCTCCACAGCATGTTGATACCGACCACATGAATGATGCCCCGGAAGGGCAGCGTTCCCGCTCCTGTCAGCACCGCGGTTCCGAGGGGCATCGCTCCGTGGCGGGCCAGTTCACGGAACGGGGCGGTCCCGCCCCGCTTTTTGATGGCACCGGAAACACCCTGCGGCAGCAGCAGCCACCAGGGAATGATATTGCGGTTCCACGAGTTGACGATGACCTCCACGTCCTGATCCAGCAGATCGCCTTCCACGATGGTGACTGAACTGGCGGGAGCTGTCATCGGGTGCCCTTCGATTCGATGCCCCATGCGGTTTCCAGGCCGATGTTGAGCGACGCCGTTTCTGTTCCGGGGAGATAAACCTCTTCGGTCGGTGTGAGCAGTCTGCCCGACTGCCATTCGTCAGTGAACTCGCGCTGCTGTGCCACGAATTCGCTGATGTCGATGATCTCCACGATCTCGCGCTTCCCGTAAGCCGCCAGCGTCTCGCGCCGCAGTCCGAGCTGCACGGCCCGCCGTTCGCACTTCTCTCCGCTCGGGTCATGATCCGGATCCCACTGCAGCCGCACGTCGGACTGTTCGACCGCCGTTTTCCATGCGTTCTGGCTCTCAAACCGTTCCGGCACGAATGACGACGGGACCGCCTGTTCCAGCAGGGAATCGAAGAACTCGCGTGTGAGGCGGATGGCGAGGATCACTTCCTGTCCCTCGGCACGGCCCCAGCTGCTGCGATACATCATCCACAGAAAATTCGGCTTGATCCAGCTCATGCGGGTATAGCGGAACTGGCCACCGAAGTAGCCGCGTGTGGCGGCAAAGTGGCCGATTTCCGGGCGGTACGCCTGATAGACGATGATGGTGGAAGCATCGTACTGCGCCAGAATGTGCCGGCCTGTAGTGGGCCATTGCAGAACCTGTTCCGCACAGGGAGTGGTTTTCAGCTGCATTTCTCAGTCCGTTACAGCAGTTGCAGGTCACCGGTGATCGCGTCGATCTTCTCCGCGTCGTCCGGCCCGATGGCCAGGCAGGTTCGGGTCGGCACACCGTGAAATTCGGTTTTGCCGCTGTCGGTGATCAGGTGGACTTCGAGGCCGGCGGCCATCGCCCGGTCGTGAATGTCCATCAGCTCTTCCTCGCTGTTCACGCGGCAGCAGACTTTGGCAAAAGCCCCGGACAGCCAGGCCCGTTCGGTGGCTGAGAAATCTTCCAGCGCAACAGAGCCCTGTTCCCGCAGGCGACGGCAGAGAAACGACATGGAAGCGTGCGCCCCCTGGGCGATCTGCTTGCCCCGTCGCATCTTAAGGTCGTGCCTCATGCAGATGACCTGCTTGATCTTACCGGGTGTGTTGCTCACTGCAGCAGGACTTTCCATCGGAGAGGATCAGGCGGTGACACTCCAGCCAGGTCGGTGGCTCGCATCGCGCGGCCAGCCGGTGGATCACCTGCCGGGGAACGGGCGTGGCCCGGGATTCGTTCTGACGGAGCAGGTTTTCGAATGGCGGTTCGAGGTAAACGATTTCCAGACGGGCATTGTAGTCGGCGAACAGTTCGAGCCAGCGACCGCGGGTCTGCCGCATGGTATTGGTGGCGTTGAAGGCGAACGAGGTGCCCGACCGGAGCAGTTCCCGGCACCGTTGCCGGGCTGTCTGGGCCACCGCACCCTGATCATCGGTCGGGTCCACCTGCAGTTTCCGACGGATGTCGTCCAGCGCGACAACTGGAAGATTGCTCCGGTTCTGTGCCAGCCAGAAATCCTTGCCGCTGCCCGGCAGGCCGGCCATCACCGTCACCGTGCAGGCGAAGTCCTCGTGCGGAACGTAGTGCAGGCTCGGTTTCGGCTGCCGGAAGAACGTGAAACGGGCATGATCGGTGGCAAAAGGATATGGCTGATCGAAACAGCCGGCCTCCTCGGCTGTGAGCTTCCAGAAGTGAAGATTCTCCTCGGGGCGGTTCATGGAAGCGGTGTCCCGGCCCCGGGTGTCGGCCAGAGCGAACAGATACAGCAGCCGGTTGTTGACCAGCCA